>JANLVQ010000239.1:0-7929 GCA_031364085.1 Chitinophagaceae bacterium | reverse complement strand
TTTTGTATCTCTAAAAATATTTACTACTATTGAACTTGAAATTATTTTTCAAATTCAAATTAATTAACCAAAATTGCAACAATGGAAGCACAAAAAGTAGATATGTTTATCATGGCTAATTCAAAATTTTTTGAGAGTCATGATGTAATGAAAATTAGAGAAGTTTTATTGCAAGAAGATGATTCAAAATGGGGTGTTGTTCAAACCCTACAATTTAAAGATCCTATAACTATGCTAATTGTTTCTTTAATAGCTGGTCATTTTGGAATTGATCGTTTTATGATTGGTGATACAGGATTAGGTATAGGTAAACTTTTGACTTGTGGTGGTCTTGGAATTTGGACTATTATCGATTGGTTCATGATACAAGGTGTAACTCGCGAAAAAAACTTGGCAAAGCTTAAACAATTTGTGTATTAATGACTTGGATCAAAAAGCATATTCATATTCTGGTGCTACTATCTTGCTTTGCAGGGTATGTATGGCTTTACATTAATTATACTTTTTTATCAAATCAAAATACAACAAGTACAATTTGCTTTTTTAAAAGCATTACACACTTGCCTTGTACATCTTGTGGAACAACAAGAGCTATTATTTTGTTGTTACAAGGAAACATTGTAGGTTCAGTCGAAACGAATCCACTTGGTTTAATAATTCTTAGTGTAATGCTTGCAATTCCTTTTTTTGTTGTTTATGATTTGTATAAAAAAGAAAATTTTGTATTAAGTTTTTATCAAAAATTTAATATACTTTTTTCTCAAAAAAAAATTGCTATACCTTTCTTTACATTTATTATTATTAATTGGGTTTGGAACTTGTATAAACATTTATAATGCAAATCAATTCTTTTAGTTATACACCAAGTGAGCATGAGTTAGAAAAAGCATCTAACAGTTATTTAATGTCGTTAGTTGCTTTAATTGCAGGAATGCCATTACCCATAATTAATTTAATAGCTACATTCTTTTTTTATGTTGGTAATAGAAAAGGAACCTATTTTGTTCGTTGGCATTGTATTCAAGCTTTGCTTTCACAGCTATCGCTTTTGTTTATGAACAGCTTTGGTTTTTGGTGGACAGTTTCAATAATGTTTGGTACAGAAACTATTTCTAATAAATATTTAGCCTATATCATCACAGTATTTTTCTTTAATATTATTGAGTTAATAGCAACAATTTATACTGCAATAAAAGTAAGAAAAGGGGAACACATTTCTTGGTGGTTTTATGGAGATATAACTCAATTTATTTGTAAGCCTTAGTATATGAAAAAATTTATTTTGCAAATTGTAATTTTAGTTGGTATTTTTTTTCTAACACTTTTTCTAAGTAGAAAAGTGAATTGGATGAAATTATTTCAAATAGATAAAATTACTAAATCCACAGAAGAAAAACTCGGCGATTTAATATGGGAATCTTATAGTTCTGGAGCAACTGAAATTACATCTTACAAAATAATTAATACTGTTGATAGCATTATAAATAAAATTTGTAAAGCCAATGATATAGACACTTCTACAATAAAAATTCATGTCATTGAAAAAGATGAAATCAATGCTTTTGCTTTACCTGGTAATCATTTAGCTATTTACTCTGGTTTAATTAAAGATTGTGAAAATGCAGATGAATTAGCAGGAGTTATTTCTCATGAAATAGCACATATTCAAAAAAATCATGTGATGAAAAAATTGGTTAAAGAAATTGGTATGGGAGCTTTGATTAGTTTAACAACTGGCAATGGAAATGCTGGAAAAGCAGGAGAGATTATTCGTATGCTTTCTTCAAGTTCATATGATAGAAAATTAGAAAGCGAAGCTGATATTACAGGAGTTGATTATTTGATGAAAGCCAAAATTAATCCAGAAGGATTAGCTCAATTTTTATTTAGAATGGCTACGACTGAAAAAGATATGCCTAAAGCTATTTATTGGATTAGCACACATCCAGAGTCTGAAGAAAGAGGTAAGGATATTATGGCAAGAATAAGGGTCTCTAAAAAACAATTTTTTAAAAAATCTTCAAATCAAGAATGGAATTTAATTAAAAAAGAGCTAGATAAAGAGTAAGTTTGAATTTTATTTTTCACTTATTTTTTTCAATGCAAAATTTTTGCAAAATATTCTTTTCTTCTTTTTTTCAAATACTTGTAATTTCAAGTAAAGCTCAAACTGATGATGCTTTAAAAACTGACACTACTTCAACAGCATCTTACTACAAAAAAACACAGTCAAATAATAATTACGAGTTCAAATTAAATCCAAGAGCAATAGCTTTTGTAGAAGATTATATTAAAAAAAATTCAAAAGAGTTAAAAAAAATGAAGCTTTGGGGCAAAGCCTATTTTAATTTATACGATGGTATTTTAAAGCAATACAATATACCTATTGAAATGAAATATTTGAGTGTTGTAGAAAGTCATTTAAGAAGTAATTTGGTTAGTTGGGCAGGTGCTGTTGGTCCATGGCAATTAATGGATTATGAAGCTAGAAGATTTGGATTAAAAGTAAAACGAAAGTTTGATGAAAGAACTGATTACATTAAAAGCACACATGTTGCTTGTAAACTGATGAATGAGTTATTTAATGAGTTTGGTGATTGGCTTTTGGTGGTTGCTGCATACAATGGTGGTGCAGGCAGAGTTAAAGGTGCAATTAGAAGAAGTGGTAGTAGAGATTTTTGGAATTTGCAATATTATTTAGCCGAAGAAACCAGAACTCATGTAAAAAAATTTATTGCCACACATTACTTATTTGAAGGTGATGGAGGAATAACTACACAAACTGCAGCAGAGAATAAAAGTCAATTTCCAAATAATAATTATTCTTATACAATAGATTCTGCAACTTTAGCTCAATTGGTTACAGTAGAAATTGTTGGTAGATATAAAGCAAATATAATTTGTAATATTCTTCAATTGCATTTGCCAGAATTTCAAATCATCAATTTAAATTTAGATAAAGAACTTGCTGCAGGAAAAATATATATTATGCGAATTCCAAAAGACAAAGAAGCCATTTTTTATGAAAAGAAAAATCAAATTTTAGAACAAAGTATTAAAGAAATATTGAATGGCAATTAGCTTTCTAATGCTTGTTCAATATCTGCAATAATATCTTCAATATTTTCTATTCCAACACTTAATCTTATTAAACCATCGGTGATCCCAAATTTTATTCTTTCTTCCTTAGGTACAGAAACATGAGTTGTACTTGCAGGATGAGAAATTAAAGTATCTACTGTGCCTAATGAAACTGCCCTAGTGCACATTTGTAATTTATTCTGAAAATTAATTCCAGCATGTAATCCACCTTTTAATTCAAAACTCAACACTGGTGCATGATGCTTCATTTGTTTTTTAGCAGTTTCATGATCTGGATGAGAAGCCAATCCTGTATAATTCACTTTCTCTATGGCTACATGTTGTTGCAAATAGTTTGCTAAAGTTTCTGCATTTGTGCAATGCCTCTCCATTCTTAATTCTAAAGTTTTTATTCCATTCAATAATAAAAATGCATCGAAAGGATTGCTGTTACCTCCTAACAAAACAAACCATTTCCAAATTTTTGTTCTCATTAGCTCAATATCTTTTCCTAATAAAACACCACCAATTGCAGTTCCATGTCCATTCAAATATTTTGTTGTAGAATGAAAAACAAAATCAACACCAAACTTAAAGGGTTGTTGCAAATAGGGTGTTGCAAAAGTATTATCGCAACTAACTAATATATTTTTTGATTTAGCAATTTTTGTTATGGCTTCAATATCTACACACTGAATGGTAGGATTAGCAGGCGTTTCAAGATGAACGAGTTTGATGTTTTGCAGTGTACTAATTGCTTTTTCAACTTCACTCAAAACTCTCATATCAACAATAATTACTTCAATTCCTGTTTCGGGTAAAACCTTCTTTAATAGTTCATAAGTACCTCCATATAAAGAATAATGAGTTAAAATAGCATCACCTGATTTAAGATTGCTTAAGAACATGGTTGTCATTGCAGCTTGTCCACTACTGTGTAACAAAGCTTTTAATTCAAGAGGTTCATTATTTTCATTTATTAATCCAAATGCTTCAAGTGCGGCAATTGTTTCTTCAACTGCTTTGCAAGTTGGGTTTGCCCAACGTGAATAAATTTTATCTTTCTCCTTTCCTAAAAATCTACTCATGCCTTCTTCGGTAGAATCATAAGTAAAAGTGGAAGTTGCATAAATAGGTACAAGATGTGCATCTTCTGAATTTTTATGATGGCCAGCATGCAATGCTGTTGAGCTAATGCCTTTAAACAACTTATTTTTCATTCGATAAAATTATGGGTCATTAATATTAAAATCAAGAAACAAATTTCATTCTTTATTTTTGTTTTAATTAAAATATTTTATGAATCGTCCAATAAGAGTTCTTGTTGCAAAAGTTGGTTTAGATGGGCACGATAGAGGTGCTAAAGTTATTGCAACAGCTTTACGAGATCATGGTATGGAAGTTATTTATACAGGATTAAGACAAACTCCTGAAATGGTAGTAAATGCTGCTTTGCAAGAAGATGTAGATGCTATTGGAATAAGCATTTTAAGTGGTGCACATATGACAGTTTTTCCAAAAATTATTAATTTAATGAAGGGAAAAAAAATGGATGATGTGTTATTAACTGGAGGTGGAATTATTCCTGAAGAAGATATAAAAATTTTAAACGAAATGGGAGTGGGCAAATTATTTGCACCAGGAACACCAACTACTGAAATAGCCTCACATATTAAAGAGTGGGTGAAAAAAAATAGGAATTTTTAATGAAATTGAATACCCCTCATAAAATTATAGTTTAGCTTAATTAGGATATTTTACCAATTAACACTTTGTCTATTTTAAATAACTAATACCATTAAATTTGTATCAATGGAGATTTCAAATCAAACAATTGATAAATTAGCTAATTTGGCTCAACTTCAGTTTTCTGAAAAAGAAAGAGCTGATATTAAAGTTGATTTAGAAAAAATGGTTGGATTTATTGAACAATTACAAAAAGTAGGTACAACAAATGTTGAACCTTTAATTCATATTTCTGATGCAATTAATGTTTTACGAGCAGATGAAATTAAAGGTAGTGTGAATGTTGAAGAAGCTTTAAAAAATGCTCCAAGTAAAGACGATCAATTCTTTACTGTACCTAAAGTGATTAAAAAATAATTTACATGAATGCAATTATTAGTATAGAAAATTTGTACAAAACATACTTTATGGGCAAGCAAAGTGTACAAGTTTTAAAAGGATTAAGTTTAAATATTTTAAAAAATGAATTTGTAGCATTAATGGGTCCGAGTGGAAGTGGAAAAAGTACATTGATGAATATTATTGGATGTTTAGATACCCCAACGGGAGGTAAGTATGTTTTAAACAACAAGGATGTTAGTAAAATGACTGATGATAATTTAGCTGAAATTAGAAATAAAGAAATTGGCTTTGTATTTCAACAATTTAATTTATTGCCTCGTTTAAGTGCTGTTGAAAATGTTGCTTTGCCATTAATATATGCTGGTATAAATAAAAAAGAAAGAACAGAAAGAGCTTTAGAAGCCTTAGCTAAAGTTGGTTTGGCCGATAGAAGTCATCATAAAAGTAATGAGCTTAGTGGTGGTCAAATACAACGTGTGGCCATTGCTAGAGCATTAGTTAATAATCCTGCTATTTTATTAGCAGATGAGCCAACTGGTAATTTAGATAGTAAAACATCTGTTGAAGTAATGGATATTTTTAAAAAAATACATGCTGCAGGAAACACTATTGTATTGGTAACTCATGAAGAAGAAATAGCTAAACATGCTAAACGAATTGTTCGTTTAAAAGATGGAGAAATAGAAACAGACACTATACAATAATTTTATAAAGGTAGAAATATGTCTTTAAAAATTTATACAAAAACAGGTGATAGGGGCAAAACAAGTTTAATAGGTGGAACAAAAGTTTCAAAAAATTTTTTGCGTATAGAAAGTTATGGAACAGTTGATGAACTCAATAGTTTTATAGGACTTTGTTCTGATGCAATTTCACATCAAAAAAGCAAAACAGTTTTAAAAGAAATTCAAGATAGATTATTTACTATAGGTTCTTCATTAGCATGCGACCCAGATAAAGAACCTTCAATGAAATTGCCAGATTTAAAAGAGAATGATATAAGCTTTTTAGAAAATGAAATTGATGTGATGAATGAAACTTTGCCTGCAATGAAAAATTTTATTTTACCTGGAGGAGATATTACAGTTTCTTATTTACACGTTGCAAGATGTGTTTGTAGAAGGGCAGAAAGAATTTGTGTAGCAATGCAAGAAAATGAATTATACATAGATGGAATAGTTATAAAATATTTAAATAGATTAAGTGATTATCTGTTTGTTTTATCAAGATTTATTGCAAAAGAAATTGGTGCAGAAGAAATTACCTGGAAGCCAAGAATAGGATAAATTTTAAAATATTTTCATAAAAAAATCCCACAAATTGTTGTGAGATTTTTTTATGAAATAAATCATCTACTAATTCTTAGAAATTTTTAAATCATCTGGTTCGTAAGTTCCAACTAATGAAGGAGAAGTTCCTGCTGGAGCTTCATATAAAAATGCTAAATAAACTGTTTTGCCTATGTATGCTGTAAAATCAAATGGACCGAAAGTATCAAAAGGAGTAAATGAAGTTTGTGGTCCTGCAGGCACAGTTATTAAAGTTGTCCAAGTTGCAGCAGAAGGATTATTTCCACCTGTA
Organism: Chitinophagaceae bacterium; assembly: GCA_031364085.1. GTDB lineage: Bacteria > Bacteroidota > Bacteroidia > Chitinophagales > Chitinophagaceae > CAIVPM01. The sequence continues at coordinate 1,179 of JANLVQ010000239.1, read as the reverse complement.
TAATTTATTGATACCATTGCTTTAAATGTTCCTGCAGTATATCTTCTTGAACAAGTAAATGTGTATTTAGGAGATAAGCCTGTTGGTATAGCAATACCAGGTGTAATTAACCAACTTTTAATTGCTGTAGTAGCCATTACAGTTGAACTAAAAGCTGAAACTTTAGGAAAAATATTTCCACTGAACGAAGCTAAAGTATATGGAACATCACCAGATTCTTGAATATTTTGCCATCCAGGTAAAGACATTGCACTTGTTCCAGTAGTTGAATATGCTTGAAAATCTTCTTCAAACAAAAAGCATCTAGGATTATTGAATTTAACATCAGTTGTATCTCTTATTAAAAGCTGTTTTGTTGTACTAAATACAGTGTAAATAGCTACAATATTTCCATTTCCAGATTGAGGAATTTTACCAGCAAAATCAGCAAAACCACTTGTTCTAACATTTAATGTGGTAGTGCTTGAACAATTTTTAATATATCTATCACCAGATTTTTTATAATAAGAAGTATCGGCATAAGGTCGTTTTGTATCACCAGCTATAAACTCCATATCATTCAATTGAATTAAATCGCCTAAAAGTGGATGTTGCATAGTTGTTACACCTGGAAGGTTATTTAAATCTGCAATGGTTACAACTTTTGGAGTAACAGTATTGTTTATACTTCCACCAATAACATAGTTTGGTATTATTGGAGTAGGAATTCCTTCAAGGGTGTAAGTGCCATTGATAAGTGCTCTTACACCTAATTGAATCATATTGTTATAATCGCTAATACAAAGACCTTTACACTTAATGTAAACTTTTTTTCCAACCGGATAATTAGCATATAAACCATTACTAGCCAATTGTATTGCTAAACCACCTGTAGCATCTTGTATATAGATTTCTTTGTATAGATTACCACTTTTATCGTTAGCAATTACAACTCCACTAATGGTTATATCTGTATTAATAACATCAAAAGCACCAGAAACTGTGTGCATGGCTTTTAAAGCTTTAATAGTTGTATTAACAGGAATTTGTGGATCTGTTGGTGTTGGAGGGGCTTCGTAATTTTTTTTACACGAGGTAATAATTGTTGCAAAAAGCAATGTTATTGTGGTGAACTTGATGATAGATTTGATATTCATAAATTTTACTTTATTATTTTAAGTAGTTTTTTTTAATTAAAAT
>JANLVQ010000236.1:0-7801 GCA_031364085.1 Chitinophagaceae bacterium | reverse complement strand
TCCTAACAGAACTGGAATAATATTTTCATCAAATCGTCCATCACCAGATGCTCCAAACTCAGATACTGTACAACCTAGCAGACATAAGTTTAATATTTTTTTAGTAGATATTTTAAACAATTCAGCTTCTAAACAAATCACTCAACTCACCAATATTAAATTTGGTAATGCAACTATGCCAATGCAATACAACACCAATCATTTCACATTTGTATCTGATGAAAATGGTGTGGGTAATCGTTGGGCTGGATTTTTTAGTACTAAAAGAGATGGTTTAGATACTTTGTATTTTGTTGGAGATGAAATGTTAAGAAATCCAACTATAAAAGAGATGGATTCTGCATTGGTTGCATGGCAAAAACAAGAGCCTGATAGTATTGCTTTTTTTCAAGTATTTAAAGATTCTACTTATACTTTTCCAATTACAAACTATCAAAGTTCTTTAACAGAAAGTAGGGTAGCAGGTAATAATGGACAAATTAGTGAAACCAGAAGAGAAGGTAATGATAAGTATTTGTATAAATTAAAAATTAATGAAGAAGCTTTATTGAAAAGAAATGTAACAGCCCCACCAACTGTTTACATGAAAAAAGTAATAAACGATACTAAAATTCAACAAGGAAAGGCCAATCTTTATTTTAAAAATAAAATAGATTCTGCAGCATTACAACAAAAAGATTTTTTCGAAAATCCTTTTGCAAATGAAAAACCAGATAGCAATTATTTAAATAGAAAAATTGAAAATGAAATTCAACAAGTAGCCATTCCAAAAGCAAGATTATTTAAAAGCCGATTAAAATTTCAAGCAGATAATTTACAAAGTGGCATAGCAAATAATTTATTGATTACAAGATATCAGCCTTATGCAGGAGGTTTTGGTCCTATTCAATTAAGCAACGGCAACAATATTAATTTTGCTTTTAAAGCTGGTGTTTTTGATTTGTTCGAAGATCATAGAATTAGTGCTGGTGTTCGATTAGGTACAAACTTTTCTGATAAAGATATTTTTGTAGGTTATCAAAATTTAAAGAAAAGATTAGATTGGGGTTTTAATTATTATAGAAGTAATATAACTAATGCTTATAGTTATTTAGTAATTCCTGGTAATGGTATTTACAATGCAGATTTAGTTTCAAATATTTATCAGGGTAATGTTTCTTATCCTTTTGATGAGGTAAGAAGTTTACGTGTAAATATGGGTATTCGAAGAGATAAGATAACGCTTAAGCCAGCAAATCTTAATGCCTTTGGATCACCAGATATTATTGGTTTAATTGTTAGAGATTCAACTGCATATAATGTATTAGGAAGAATAGAATATGTACATGATAATACCATTAACCCAACCATGAATATTTGGGAAGGATTAAGATGGAAGACATATATGGAATTCATTTTTCCTGGAGCAGATAAGAAATTTATTCCTGGTCAAGAAACCTTCAATTTTGGTTTTGATGCTCGCCATTACTTGCCTATTTACCGAAATTGTATTTGGGCTGTAAGAGCAGCTGCAGATATTAGTTGGGGTAATAGAAAAATTATTTATTATTTGGGTGGTGTGGATGGTTGGATAAGCCCACAATTCAATAATAATAACCCACCTAGTAAAGACGATACTTATGCATTTCAAAGTTTAGCAGTTAACATGCGTGGCTATAATCAAAATGTTGCAAATGGCAACAATGCATTTGTAATTAATAGTGAAATACGATTACCCATTTTTACTACTTTTTTTAATAAACCCATCAACAATGCTTTTTTAAGAAATTTACAATTAGTACAATTTCTTGATTTAGGAACTGCTTGGAATGGTCAGTACAACGGAATAACAAGGCCAACTGAAATTTATACTGCAGCAAATAATCCTATCACTGTAAAAATAGATGCAGGTGGTTTGGGTCCATTTGCAGGAGGGTATGGTTTTGGTTTGAGAAGTACTGTTTTTGGTTACTTTTTAAAGTTTGATGTAGCTTGGCCTATGAAAGGTGTTTTTGTTGGTCAACCCATAAGTTATTTTGCTCTTGGTGTAGATTTTTAATATTTTTTACTGCTTAAATTATATGTCCTTACTAACAACTATAGATTTTTTAGAACCAATTAACCTTGCTTATCTTTCAAATGATGAGGGTTATAGAGACACACAAATAGGTAAACATATTCTTGTACACGAGGAAGAATTTCCTGATATCAGTAAATCAGAATTAATTATTGTGGGTTGTGGCGAAATGCGAGGTAATGGTATAGAATATGATAATGCTTCATCTCCAGATGAAATTAGAAAAGAGTTTTATAAATTATTTCATTGGCATAATAATATTCATATAGCAGATGTGGGTAATATAAAAAAGGGTGCAAGTTTACAAGATACTTATGCAGCCCTGCAAACCATCGTTTCAGAATTAATTGAGCAAGACAAGAAAGTAATAATTCTTGGAGGTAGCCACGATGTTACTATGGCTCAATATAATGCTTATGTAAATGCCGAAAAATTAGTAGAAGCCGTATGTATTGATGCTGCAATTGATTTAAACATGGATAGTGTTTTAATGGCAGATAATTTTTTAATGGATATGCTTACTAGTGAACCTAATTATGTTAAACATTATACCCATATTGGTTTTCAAAGTTTTTTAGTACATCCTCAAATGTTAGAAACAATAGATAAACTTAGGTTCGATTGTTTTAGAGTTGGCAATGTAAGAGAAAATATAGATGAAATGGAACCCGCCATTAGAAACGCAAATTTATTTTCATTTGATATTTGTGCTATTCAATATGCCAATGCACCAACAAATAGATTAACTCCAAATGGGTTTACAGGCGAAGATGCATGTAAATTAATGCAATTTGCTGGGTTAAGTAAAACAATTAATACAGTCGGTATTTATGGATATTATCCTGAATTTGATGTGAAAAATTTAACGGCCAAACAAATTAGCCAAATGCTTTGGTATTATATGGATGGAGTATATAAAAGTAAAATGGAAGCAGACTTAGATGAAAAAGACCAGTTTAATCAATACTCTTTAGTATTATCAGATATCGATACAGTTTTTCTTCAAAGCAAACGTACTGGTCGATGGTGGATGAAAGCACATGATGGTAAGTTTATACCATGCTCTAAAAAAGATTACATTATAGCAAGCAATAATGATATTCCAGAAAGGTGGATGCGTTATGCAGAAAGAACATAAAAATCTAGATACTAAAAATGTTGAGGTTGACCTAAAAAGTCAGCCTTTTTTATTGTTTTCTACAAAAGTTTCATTTTTCTTCATTTTTTATTTTTTATAAAACCCTTTATTTATAGACTTTTCAGAGATATTCCCTTATTTAAGGGATTTCACAGACGTAGTAGAAGTATGACTTTTACATTATCCTTAAACAACTAAACAACTAAATCATGAAACAAATTCAAAAAGTCGTCGCTTCTATTATATTAATAGCAGCCACATTCTCGCAAGCAAACGCTCAATCAACAGCAACTTCATCAGCAACAGCAACTATTGTAACCCCAATTAGTATCGTAAAAGATATCGATATGAACTTTGGTAACATTGCAGTTACCAATAATGGTGGTAATGTAGTTTTAGCTGCTGCAGGTACTAGAACTGCAACTGGTGGTGTAACATTACCAGTAGTAGCAGGAACAGTTAGTGCTGCTGCTTTTACAGTATCGGGACAAAGTGCTTATACTTATGATATTACTTTACCATCAGGTAACATAGTGTTATCCTCTGGTGCTAATAGCATGAACATAAACACCTTTACTTCAAGTATTGGCTTAACAGCTGGTGCTTTATCAACAGGTTCAACAGGGTCTCAGTCTTTCACAGTTGGAGCTACAATTAATATAAATGCCAACCAAGCTGCTGGTATTTACACTACTGCAACTCCATTTAACATAACAGTAAACTACAATTAATTTTTAAACAATTTTAAGGATAAAAAAAGAGTGTTGCAATTGCAACACTCTTTTTTTTATAGGTTTTGTTTCATTAAAATCTTTCTAATTCAGAAAAGAAAAAATTTCCTTCTATTGCAGCATTCTCATCACTATCACTTCCATGAATTGCATTTTCACCCATTGAAGTTGCATATTTTTTTCTGATAGTTCCTTCTTCTGCTTGTGCTGGATTAGTAGCACCAATTAATTTTCTAAAATCAGCTACTGCATTTTCTTTTTCTAAAATTGCAGCAACTATTGGTCCGCTGCTCATAAAATCTACCAATTCACCATAAAAAGGTCTTTCTTTATGAACTGCATAAAAAGCTCCTGCCTGTTCTTTAGTTAATTTTGTCCACTTCATTGATTTGATGGTAAAACCACCAGCTATAATATCATTAATAATAGCCCCTGTATTACCCTTACTTGTTGCATCGGGCTTAACCATTGTAAAAGTTCTGTTTGTCATGTAAAAAAATTTGATCGCGAAGATAAGGGAACAGGTTTATTTCAATAATTATCAAAAACTAATTAGTACATCAGTAACTTTATTTTTCAGAATTATGAATACTACAAATCTTATAATCATTAAGGGAGAAAGTTTTACCATTAAGTTAGACCAAATAAAAAATAAAAAGGCTATATACATTTTAAGAGCTATTAATCATCCCTTAAGATTACAAATGATTGAATTATTGAACGAAAAAAAATCTCTTACTGTTACTGAAATATATCAAACATTACAAATTCAGCAAGCAATAGCATCTCAAAATTTAGCTGTTCTACGTAGAGCAGGTTTTGTAAAAACAAAAAAAGAGAGCAAGTATGTTCACTACATGCTCTCTTATCAATATTTTAACCACTTTACAAAAAATATTAATCAATTATTTGAAGAAGTTTAATTACATTTTTTTTGCATCTTCTAAAAACTTGGCTAAGCCAATATCAGTTAAAGGATGTTTTAATAATCCTAAAATAGAATCTAATGGGCAGGTACAAACATCTGCACCAGCTTCGGCACATCTGATTATATGATTTGGGTTTCTAACAGATGCAGCTAAAATTTCAGTTTCAAAACCTTGAACTGTGTATATATGAGCAATTTGTTCAATCAATTGAACCCCATCCCAGCCACTATCATCAATTCTTCCAATGAATGGCGACATGTATGTTGCTCCTGCTTTTGCAGCTAATATGGCTTGTCCAGCACTAAAAATTAAAGTACAATTGGTTCTAATACCATTATCAGAAAACCATTTAATAGCTTTAATGCCATCTTTAATCATAGGAACTTTAACTACGATATTTGGATGAATAGCTGCTAGTTTTTTTCCTTCTTCTACTATTTCATTAAATGTTGTAGATAATACTTCAGCACTAATATCTCCATCAACTAACTCACAAATAGTTTTATAATGTTTAATTATGGCTTCTTCACCTTTAATACCTTCTTTAGCCATTAAAGATGGATTCGTTGTTACACCATCTAAAATTCCCAATTCATTGGCTTCTTTTATTTGGTCTAAATTAGCTGTATCGATAAAAAACTTCATATATATTTATGATTTATTGATTGATGATTTGTTGATTGAGTTTTGTTTGTGCAGTCTTCCTTGATGAGCTTAATATTTTAGTTAATTCTTCTGCTTCTATTAAAATCTCTTTTAATTTTGTAGGATTGATAATTGCCAGGTCTGATATTACTTCTAACCAAAAATAAGTTTCGTCAATTTCTTCTACAACAATACTAAGCTTTGAAATAAAAGCTTTTTTAGATTGGGCTCTACAAGCAGCTCTATAATTAGCAGCAGCTGAAAAAGCAGAACGGAGAATTTGTTTAATAATAATCTCTGAAATTAGTTCTTTAGGAAGTATTCTTGAAAGATTTACTATTCTGTAAGCAAAAGATTTTAGTCTTGTCTGTAATTCTTGTGCATTCATATAACTAAAAAATCATCAATGAACAAATCAACCAATCAAAAATAAAAAAGGCAGGCTTATTACATCGCACCGCTCAACCACTTATCCTTGCTGTATTCCTACCCTGGGGAGATTCTGCAGGAGCTGGTCGTGTAAGACCTGCCAATTGCAAATGTAAGGGAACATTTTTTTATAGCAAATGAGAAATAAAGAATAAGTAAAGGTTTCCTGTATTTAAACAGTTTTACTTTTATATTTGTACCAAATTAAACATTATGAAATTTTTTTTACTCGCCATTTTATTTGTTGGTTTTATAATAAATGCAAAAACACAAACGCTTTTAGTTGAAAATTTCAATTATACTTCAACAGGAAGTTCAACTGCAGATTCAATCAATAACTTAACTGGTTCAATTTGGGTAAGGCACAGTGGAACTGCAGGTCAAGTTATGTGGAGTCCAACTGGTTTAACATACGCAGGTTATTCTGGTTCTAATATTGGGGGCTCTGTGAGTGCTGGACATGGATCTGGGTCAAGGGCTGATTATAATGCTGCTGTTGATAGTATTAAAACAGGGGGTGTTTATTTTTCTTTTTTAATTAATGTAACTGCTACAGGAGGCACTTCTTCAGATTATTTATTGCATTTTGGAGCAGCAAATGGAGCTGCCCCTGGTAGTGATTTTAAAGCAAGATTTTTTATTAAAGATACTCTAACTGGTTCTGTAAGATTTGGTTTATCAAAAGGTGGTGCTTCTGCTACAGCTGTTTGGACTGCAGGATCATATTCAGTAGCACAAACTTACTTAATGGTAATTAAATATTCATTTAACGCAACGGCCACAAACGATGATCTTTGTAGTTTATATATATTCTCTTCTGGCGTTCCTGCAACTGAACCAGGTGTTGCAGATGTGGTTACTTCAGATGTTGTAACAGACATTGCTAAAATAAACAGTATTTGTATTCGTCAAAGTTCAATTGGAACTGCAAATGCAATACTAGATGGCTTTAGAGTTGGTACAGCTTGGAACTTTGCACCATTACCTATTAAGCTAACTTCATTCAATGCTGTTGGTTTAAAAAATTCTGTAAACTTAAGTTGGTTAACTTATGCAGATGAAACTGGTGGAAAGTTTGAAATTGAAAGAAGTGTAGATGGTTCAATTTTTGAAAATATTTCTACTGTAAATGCAAATAATTTAGGTAATGCGAGTTATGAAATAACTGATAGAAATTTGCCTGCAGTAAAAACATTATTCTATCGTTTAAAACTAATTAATGCAGATGGTAGATTTGAATATTCAACTGTTCAAAAAGTTCAATTACGCAATGTTAAATTAACCGTTTCTCCAAACCCAGCATCAAACGAAATTTTAGTTAATGCTTCTGAAAACATTAAATCTGTTGAGGTGTATGATATTCGTGGAAGAAGAATGATGGTAAAAGATAATATTAATGTAAACCAAACTCGTATTAATGTTACAACTTTCAAAGATGGAACTTACATTGTAAAAACTTTAGTTGATGGTGAAGTAACAACTAACCAAATTATGGTTAAACATTAATTCGATTAAAATATTTTTCATTAAAAAAGCCAATTCAATTTCGAATTGGCTTTTTAAATTTTGTTAGAAAAAATTAATATAAATCATCCAATTTCATTTTCAAATATTTCATTACACTTCTGTGTGTGCTGATATAACTAATTAAAACCCCAAGAATAATCATTCCACTAAATAAATACATCAAATTGGTAAAATCTCTTAGTTGCACTAAGTAATAAATAAAATGTTCAGATAAATAAATTAAAAAACAAACCAATACTATAGCAATACCCGATGCAACTAAAGCATTCAATATGGCTTGTTTGTTAATTGGCTTAACTATAAAATCTCTTTGAGCTCCTACCATTTGCATGGTTTTAATTAAAAA
>JANLVQ010000103.1:0-12159 GCA_031364085.1 Chitinophagaceae bacterium | reverse complement strand
TTAATGAAAGCACTTTTTGAAGTTCCATATCGAAGGAACGATGTAAACAAATTTTATTGTGTAAAATAAATAATTTATATTTCTTAAAGCTATTGTTAATCACCAACAACAAAATTATTTTTAAAAAATTAAAATAAACTGAAATATTTCAGCTTTGAAAGATTTTTAATCTTATATAATTTGAGCTTTAAATTTCGGTTGGTAAAACACCAACTGATAAAAATATTAATTCAAATTATTATAATATTTTTTATTTAGCAACTTTAAACTTTGCATTTGGCAATTCAATCTGAAGTTTCACTCTAGCTTTCAATGCAGTAAAAACTTTCATTAAAGTATCTATAGTTACATTGCTTGCATTGCTTTCAAGCCTTGATATTTGGGCTTTTTGAACCCCAACTAAATTACCTAATTCTTCTTGGGTTAATTTTCTTTCTTGACGACTTTCTTTAATTGCTTGGCCTATTAAATCCATTTGAAGTTCATATTCAAATATGTCTCTATTTTGAGTACCTTTTTTACCAATTATTTTGTCTTGAACTTCATCTAAATTGTATGTTTTCATTTTCTACTATTTTACTTTTGTTGAAAATATTTTTTACGTTGTAACTCTGCTTTTAAAATTTCATTATCAGGAACCTTACTTTGTTTTTTCACAAAACCGTGAGTTGCTATAACCAATGATTCTGTCGATTTTGTTTTATCCCAAAAAGCTAAAAGCCTATATTGAAAGCCCTGATACAATGTTCTAAATTCCCAAATTTCATCATTGAGTTTCTTAAATAATTCAGGATCATTTTTTACTTGTGCTTTTCTAATATTATAAAGAATTTTGCTTGAATGCTTTAAGTCTAACGACTGTAAATATTCAAAAGCTTCCTTGAGAAAAATGATTTGAAATTTTTTTTCTACTTGCATTTTGTCTTACAAATATAAATAAGTTTCGTTATATAGAAACTTTATTTTATTAATTATTTTTTTTGTAAGCCAAATTTTTATCGTCTTTTCGAGTGAGAAACGAACGAGAAATCTGCTAAATTAAAATTAGATTTCTCAGCAAGAACTTCGAAATGACGAATGATATAAATGTTTATTTAACATCTAACAATTTGTAAGGAGTATTGTAGCGAAAATAAAAAAAATCTTATCAGCCTTATTTCTTACTAATCCTGTAAAGTATTCCAGAATCAGTGATTGCATAAAGTATTCCATTAAAATAAGTTACATCTCGAAATCTTTCATGTTTATCGGCTAACAATCTTTCTTCCCCAACCACTTTGTTATTCTCAATCACTAGTCTAGCAATGTGCTGACTGCTGAGACCTCCAATAAAAAGATTGTTTTTCCATTCAGGAATGGCATTACCTGCATAAAAAACCATACCACTGGGAGAAAGCACTGGATCCCAATAATAAACAGGTTGCTCCATTCCTGCTTTTTGTTGAATGGCTTCACCGATCTCTGCACCATAGTATTCAATTCCATATCCTATAACAGGCCAGCCATAATTTTTTCCAGCTTTAATAATATTCAATTCATCACCACCTCTGGGACCAAATTCTGCTTCCCAAATATCTCCAGTCACTGGATGGATATCTAGGCTTTGTGCATTTCTTATACCATAAGCATATATCTCAGGCATTGCTTTTGCATTATTCAGAAATGGATTTCCTGGAGCAGGTTTTCCATCTTTTGTAATCTTAAAAATTTTTCCCAAACCAGAACTTAATAGCTGTGCTTGAACTCTTCCCTCCATAATTGATCTTTCACCTGTGCTTACAAATAAGTATCCTGCTTTATCAAAAAGTAATCTTGAACCAAAATGAAGTACACTTTCTAGTGCTGGTGTTGCCCTGAAGATTACTTTAGGATTTTCAATTATTCCACTAGCTTCATTCAACTTTCCTTTGGCTACAGCAGTTAGGTTGCCATCTCCATATTTTTCGGAAAATGACCAATAAATTATTTTGTTCTTTGTAAAGTCAGGATCAAGAGTTATATCAAGCAAACCGCCTTGTCCAGCGTCATCCACCTCAGGAAAACCAGTAATTTTTTTTACTAATGAACCTTTTGAATTACGGATTTCCATGTAGCCGCTTTTTTCACTGATTAATAATCGTCCATCGTTGAGGGGGATAATAGCCCATGGTCTTCCTAACTTATCTGCAATTTTGTCCACTTTATATGGAGTAATAGTTTTTACACCAGAGATTCTTGTTTGTCCTACAAATGCTGATTTATATTTAGAATTTGGTTTGTTGGTTTCTACTTGTGGAAGCTTAGTAGAGTCTCCATTATTGAATTTATTTTCTGAATTGACATTATTATTACAACCATTTGCAACGATGGAAATAGATAGCATTGATATGAAGAAATAGGTTTTCAATTGCATGGGTAAATATTTTATTTTAAGAAATCAAAAATAGACCACAATTCTTAGGTGTCTTTTGATTGGTGAATGTCTGGAAAATTGTGCATTAACACCAAATTGTTCTTATTTTTTCTAAACAATTTTTCCCTTCAAATATAAAAACATCGAGTGGTCAAAAAAAAATAATGCTTTTATAGAACACTTTACAATCTAAAATTTCACATAAATAGTCATTAGCTATTTTATTTAAGCTTGTGCTGTTGGTCCACCAAAATTCATGGGTATTTCTATTTGTTCTAAATCTTGAATGGCTCCATGTGATGCTTCAAAACGTTGAATATTTTCTACCATAGCTTTCATAAATCTTTTTGCATGCATGGGTGTAAAAATTATTCTGCTTTTCACTCTGCTTTTTGGGGCATTAGGCATTACACTAATAAAATCTATTACAAATTCAGCATGACTATGTGTAATAATCGCAAGATTTGCATATTCGCCTTCGCTCATTTCTTCAGTTATCTCAATATTTAACTGGGGATTCAATTGTTGTTCTTCCATATTAACATTTTTACAAATATAATGGAGTACATTATTCCATAAAGTTTCTTTATTATTGTAATTGCATTCAAAGCACAATAACAATATTCATGTTACAATTTATTTTACTGGATTTTCATTGGAGCCAATTATTACAACCACAATTTTATATTGAACATGGTGGACTTTGGCTATTACTTTTAGTTGTTTTTGCTGAAACAGGTTTTTTTGCTGGTTTCTTTTTTCCTGGAGATAGTTTATTATTTGTTGCAGGCATTTATAATAAAGATTTAATTGAAGCATATTTTCCTTTTATTCAAAATGATTTCATGCAACTTTTATTGTTGTGGTTGTTAATTACTGTTGCAGGGGTTTTAGGTAACTCCTTTGGATATGCTTTTGGAAGAAAAGTTGGACCAGCCATGTATAATTGGAAAGATAATTTTTTCTTTAAAAAAAAATACCTTGTACAAGCAAATGAATTTTATGAAAAACATGGTGGTGGAGCAATTGTATTTGCTCGTTTTTTACCTTTTGTAAGAACATTTGCACCCATAGTTGCAGGTATTGTACAAATGGATCAAAAGAAATTTACATTTTATAATATTATTGGTTGCATTAGTTGGGTTTTTTTAATGTTGTTTGCTGGTCATTATTTACAAAAATGGATTTTCAATCAATTCCATTTCGATTTAAAAGAACACTTAGAATTAATAGTTTTAGGAATTGTTATAGTAACAACTGCTCCTGTTTTAATAAAAATATTTATTAGTAAAAGGAAGTCTTAAAGTACAATTTTTTCTAAGTCATGTTGAAAATTTATGTTATCAGCTGATTTATTATATCAAATTTCATTAACATTAGTCAATGGCATTGGGCCTGTTCAATCTCGATTATTAATTGAACAATTTATTTCTGCAGAAGCTATTTTTAAAGCAAAGAAAAAAGAGTTAGGTGCTATTGAAGGCATTGGAGAAATTAAAGCCAATCAAATCAAATCCTTTACTGATTTTAAAATGGCTGAAGAAGAAATTAAGTTTATTGATAAACATTACATTCAACCTTTATTTATTACAAATAATGAATACCCACAAAAGTTATTGAACTGTTATGATGCTCCAGTTTTATTGTATTATAAAGGAAATGCAGACCTAAATAATAAAAAATCGTTAAGCATCGTTGGCACTAGAAATAATACTGATTATGGTAAAAGAATTACTGAAGAATTAATTGAAAATTTAAAAGAGTATCAGGTTACAATATATAGTGGTCTTGCTTTTGGAATAGATGCTATTGCACATAAATCTGCTTTAAAAAATAATTTAGAAACAGTTGCAGTATTAGCTCATGGATTACATTCTATCTATCCTCAACAACATAAATCATTAGCTAAAGAAATGTTGTTACAAGGGGGATTATTAACTGAGTTTACAAAAAATATTAAAGCAGATAAACATAATTTTCCAAGAAGAAATAGAATTGTTGCAGGCATTTCAGATGCCACTATAGTAATTGAAACTGATGTTAAGGGAGGTAGTATGATTACTGCTGAATTAGCCTTTAACTACAACAAAGATTTGTTTGCTATACCAGGAAGAACAACTGATGTAAAAAGTAGTGGTTGCTTAAAACTAATTTACCAAAATAAAGCAATGCTTTTAGCAAATGTTCAACAACTTGCCGAGAATTTAGGTTGGTCAAATCAGCCAACAAAAAAAAAACAACAAAGAATTCTATTCGTTGATTTAACTAAAGATGAACAAATAATTGTGGATTTATTAAAACAAAAAGAGCAGGTTTCTATCGATGAAATTTTCTTACAAAGCAAATTTAGTAGTAGTGCTATTGCAGCAGCACTACTAAATTTAGAATTACAAAATATTATTGTATCCTTACCTGGTAAGATGTATCAATTGAATTAATTAGTTTCAAACCAAACAAGAGTTTTGTTATTAGGATCGGCGTTATAGTTAATAAATAGTTCCTCGCCTTTTTCAATATCTTTTACAGCTGTAATTGTCATGGTATTAAAATCAAAATCCATTTCATAATCGCAATTGGCAGAATAAGAATGATTGTATAAAGAAATATAGCCTAAACCAAGAGCTCTTTTCTTTCTTAATTTGCCCCATTCAAATAGGTAATTAAATAACATAGTTTTTTCAACATTCACCACTTCCTTTTTTGGAAAAACAAGTACTAGAGAAATTTCGATTATTGTATTTGCTTTTATTTTTTCTGATGTAAAAACTCCTTTGCCTTTATTATTAGAAATAGCAACACTTAAACAGGGTAGAATCATCTTTTATATTTCCAACAAAATTAATTCAGTAAAATTTAAGTTCAGCATAACTTTATATTATAAATCATTATTTTAAAAACAGATTTTACAATTAACTTTGGTTCATGAGTTTGGAATTAGAAACTACAAGTTTACAAGAGCAATTCGAAGAAATCATTAATCAACAAAATCCTTTAGGGATTACTGAATTTTTGAATGAACAAAACATTAGTGATGTTGCAGATTTAGTATATAACAATCAGGGTTTCGAAGCAAGAGTTATTGCCAACATGAGTATTCATAGGGCTTCGAAGGTTTTTAAAATTCTTGATTTATCTACACAAAAACTCATTATTAAAGAATTACCACCCAACAAAACTGCAGAACTTTTAAATGAATTACCTGCTGATGATAGAACAGATTTTTTAGAAGAATTACCAAATGCAGCTATTAGAGATTTAATTAAATTACTGAACCCAGAAGAAAGAAAAATTACTTTATCGCTTTTGGGTTATCCTGAAGATAGTGTAGGTAGATTAATGACACCTAATTATGTGTATGTATATGCACATAATACTATTGCTGAAGTTTTTGAAACTATTAGAAAACATGGAAGGAATAGTGAAACAATTGATGTGATTTATGTAATTGATGAACAAGGAGAATTACTTGATGATATTAGAATTAAAGATATTATTCTATCAACACCAGATAAAATAGTTGAAGAATTAATGGATGAACGTGGTGTTGCTTTAAATGTAAACGATGATCAAGAACATGCTTCAGCTGTTTTTAAAATGAATAACAGAGTGGCATTACCTGTTACAGACGACAATAATAAATTACTTGGTATAGTAACAATTGATGATATGCTTTGGGTAGCTAATGAAGAGTTTAGTGAAGACATGCAAAAAATGGGTGGTACTGAAGCTTTGAATGAACCTTATTTAGATACCCCACTATTTAAATTATTAAAGAAAAGAGTAGGTTGGCTAGTTGTGTTGTTTTTAGGCGAATTACTAACAGCAAGTGTTATGGGGCATTTTGAAGGTGAAATTTCAAAAGCTATTGTTTTGGCATTATTTATTCCTTTAATTATTAGTAGTGGTGGTAATAGTGGTAGTCAGGCTTCAACATTAATAATTCAAGCAATGGCAGTTGGTGATATTACCATTGCAGATTGGTATAGAGTTTTAAAAAGAGAAATAGTAAGTGGCATATTACTAGGAACCGTTTTAGGAATTATTGGATTTTTTAGGGTTATTATTTGGCATCAAATTATGCCTAATGTTTATGGAGAACATTATATTTTAATTGGTTTTGCAGTAGGCTTTTCTTTAATTGGTGTTGTTCTTTGGGGCACTCTTAATGGTAGTATGTTACCATTGTTGTTAAAAAAATTAGGTGCAGACCCAGCAGTATCATCTGCACCTTTTGTGGCTACTTTAGTTGATGTTACAGGGTTATTAATTTATTTTTCTACGGCTTATTTATTCCTTCAAGGGATTTTATTGTAAGTTAAAAAGTATAAATGGCATCATAATTGGCAACAGTTTTTTCCCAACTGTTATCAATGTTCATCATTCTATTTCTAACAATCTCTAATGTATTTTTATCTCTATATAAATCAATAGCTCTTTGTACACAGTATAAAATATCACTAATGCTTGCATTATTAAATCTAATTCCATAACCTCCTTCATCTCCAATATCAATAACAGTATCTTTTAATCCACCTGTGCTTCTAACCATGGGTACTGTTCCATAACGCATAGCATACATCTGGTTTAAACCACAAGGCTCTACCCTACTTGGCATTAATAAAAAGTCTGCACCTGCATAAAGTATGTGAGATAATTCTTCATTATATCCAATATATGCATTAAAATAATTTTTATAAGGCGTTTTAAAACTAGCTAATTGTGCTTCTACATTTTTATCTCCACTTCCTAAAACTACAATACTACATTGTCCTTTAAGATGAGCAAAGATTTGATGAAATGCTTCTGGTAAAATATCTGCAGCTTTCTCTCCTACTAATCTTCCTATAAAAACAATCAATGGCAGTTCAACTTTAATATCAAAATTTTTACAAATTATTTTTTTGTTTTCTGCTTTACCTTTTGTTATAGTTGTTGTGGAGAAATGGTGTGTTAGGTAAACATCTGTTTCTGGATTCCATACATCATTATCAATACCATTTAAAATTCCAAAACATTTTTCTTTTTCATATTCAAACAAGCGTTCAAGTCCGTTACTATTTTGTGTTAATTCTTCTAAATAACTATTACTAACAGTGGTAACTCGCCAAGCATTTTTTATACCCGATGCCAAAGGATTAATCATATTTTTCCAATCGAGCATTCCATATTTCCAAGTGTCCCAATGAGGAATGTAATAACTTTTATCCCAACTCATCCAACCTTGATATTGTGCATTATGAATAGTTACAATTGTTGGAACCTTACTTAATTTTTTTTGAAAAGCATAACAGTATTTCATCATAAATGGGATGAGTGCTGAATGATGATCGTGACAATGAACAATATCTGGTTCATGCTCCCAACTGTGCATCCAAGTGATTACGGCAATTTGAAAAGCAGTAAATCTTTCTGAATCATCATCATAACCATAAATTTTTTCTCTGTCCAACAATCCATTAATATCAACTAAATACAAATCATAACCTAGCTTATTTGTAGCTTCTTTAATTATGGTAAATTCAAAATATAAATCGCCCAAATAAGCAGCACCTTTAAAATCAACTTCAAATTGATTGCTGTATAAAAACTTTGTTTTATACATGGGCATTATCACTTTAGCAAAATGACCAGCTTTATTTTGATATTTGGGTAATGCCCCAACAACATCTCCTAAACCACCAGCTTTTGCCATAGGGTAACATTCTGCACTTATGTGTATTATCTCCATTGCTTAAAAGTAAATGAAAATTTATTATAGATTATAGCTTAATGGAATATTAATTTTTATACTAAAGTTTCTACCCATATTAAACACACCCTTTCTTTGAGTTGCATTATTGATATCGGTATATTTTAAACGACTTAAATGATTTTGATATGCCACATCTGCTATATTATTTATGCTACAATAAATATTTATTTTTTGCTGTTTTGCAATTTTAATGTCAGTACCAATTCCAAAATTTAAGAGTGTGTAAGCAGCAGTATTAGTTTCAGTAGCAGCAATATCAAAAATATTATTTTGAGCAAACTGATTTTCTACTTCTGCTTTAATTAAAGTATTATTAAAAAGTTTTGATTTTCCTTTTAAATCAACTTTAATATCAGTTAATAATTTTGCAGGAGGCATGAAAGGTATATTTCTTGAGCCAAAATTATTGTCGTTAAATTTTCCTCTTACATACGAAAAACTATTTTCAATATGTAGCCAATCTAATGGGTGTGGATGTATATCTATGTTTGCTTCAAAGCCCCAGAATGTAGCATTCGATTGTTTATACTTAAAAGCAAATAAATCTTCGCCATTGTGGTTAATTATAGAATCGTTTCCAACAGCGTTAATTAATTTACTGGTAAAAATAAAATTATTGAATGAGGTATAGAATGTGTTTAAAGTAAAACTGATGTGTTCAGAATTAATTTCCATTCTTGCATCCAATTGATAAGAATTTTCTGATTGCAAATTTTTGTTACCATATTCATATCGATTGGTGCCTTCATGTGCACCATTGCTACTTAATTCAATCATATTTGGAGCTCTGAAACCCCTTGCCAAATTAAGTTTCAAAGTAACATCATTATTTACATGATAAGCTAATCCAACACTACCTGTAATGTTTTTAAAAGTGTTATTCATTTGATTAAATCTGATGTTGTTTCCTTCAATCAATTCATCTGAATTCAACCTTCTATAGTCATATCTTACACCAAAGTTTGTTGTAAATTTTTCAAATGATTTTTTTGTAACCACAAATCCACCAATATCAAATTGCCTGTAGTTTGGAATTAAAACTTCTTCAGCAAGATTTTTATTTTGTTGAAACATTCCATTTATTCCCAAACTAGTTTTCCAACCTTTATGCTCATTAAAATGATATTGAAAATTGTAATTAAGCGTTTGTAAATTAAAAAATAAATCAGGAGTTGAAGGAGCATCTACATCTCCAAATTCTTTTCTTTTATTATGTTGGTAGGCAATATTTGAAGTGAGTCTGCCACCAGAAAAAATAAAATTATTATCGAGTGAAATTTTTGAATGATTGATAAATTGATAAGGAACCAAAACATCTCTACTATTCAGTTCTGCACTTGTGGCAATATGCTCTTTAGTAGTTTCAGGATACACTAAAAATTGACCAGTAACTGCATCTCTTGCACCTGATATGATGCCTAATTTTTGATTGAAATTACTAAATATTAAATGAGTATATCCCCAATCTTTATTCAATCCAATATATCCACCAAAATTGTTTTCATTAAAACGGCTGTTCAATACTTTTCCATCAAATTTATTTTGATAATCACCTGCCGATTTGATACTGTTATACATATTCCAATTAAAACCATTTTTTAAATTTCCAGCAACATTGGTATACAGGGTAAACATATTATTGTTATCAAGAAAAGAGCTTGCAATATTTGCTTTAATGGTATTTACTTGAAAAGGTTTGTTGCTAATAATATTTAGCACACCAGCAATACCATCACTGCCATACATCAATGATGCTGGACCTTTTAATACTTCAACTTGCTGAACACTTTGTTCATCTATTTCAATGCCATGTTCTTCTCCCCATTGCTGACCCTCTTGTCTAACACCATCATTAATTGTAATCATTCTATTAGAACCTAAACCACGAATAATTGGTTTTGAAATTGCTGGACCAGAACTTAAAATTGAAAATCCATTAACTGTTTTTGATAAAGCATCAATAATATTTGTTGAAGAATTTTTAAACAAATCATTTTTTGAAACTATAGAAACTGGTTGTGGCGTATTTTTTATTTTAGTGGCAGATGTAGTGCCTGTAACAGTTACAGCATCTTGTTCAACCACTGTTTCAACTAAGTAAAAATTCTTTATTGTATTGCCAACAATTTCAATGTTATCAATAATGCTGGCATATCCTTGATAACTTACTTCAACTAAATATTTGCCAGATTTAAAAGAATTGATTTGATAGGAACCATCTTTTTTACTGATAGCTCCAAACTTAATATCATGAATAAAAATATTTGCACCTTCTAAAGGTTGTTTGGTTTTTCCATCAAGAATTTTACCAGATAAACTTGAAGTAATTTCAGTAAAATTTGAAGTAGATGAATATAAATTAGAAATTGAAAAAACAAATGATAGTATAAAACTTAAATAAAAATTCATTGCATAAAAATTAAATAGTAATAAATACAAACTCCACATCAACTTAGATGTGTTACAGTTTATTAAATAATAAATGTTTTTCTAGCAATAAACAGGTGGACCCCTTGATGAATTTACTAATTGATTGTTATCAATAATTTCAAAAACATAATGCTCTTGAAATTTCTCAACATGTTGAATGGAAGTATGAAAAAGAAAACTTGTTGAACTAAAAAAAGGAAGTTCAACTACTAAATTATCAATTTGACAATGATAGGTTTGATTTGAAAATGATAGTTGTTTTTTATCACTTGATTTTACCCAAGCAACATCAGTGTGATCTGCAAAAATGGTATGCAAAAACCTTTTGGGTGTTGCAGCCAAAATAAATACAATCAAGAGACTTGCAGCAATAAAACGTTGTATGTAATTATTAAATTTCATTACTCAACTAAATCAAAATGGGTTTCATAAGTTGCAAGTTGCAAAATAACAGGAACCAATGTTAAAAAAATCCCCAATTTTTATTGGGGATTGAATTATTAGTTATTTGGAGTATCGTTATCTCTTTGTTGAGGTCTATCCATTTGAGGTCTTTCTGGTCTTGGTATTAAAGCTTTTCTGCTTAATTTAAATTTACCAGTTCTAGGATCAACATCTAACAATTTCACTTTCACTTTATCCCCTTCTTTAAATACACCATCCATAGTATCTAAACGTGACCAACTGATTTCACTGATATGTAATAAACCTTCTTTTTTAGGCAAGAATTCAACAAAAGCACCAAACTCTTTAATGCTTTTTACAGTGCCTTCATAAGTTTCGTTTACTTGAGGAACTGCAGTAATACCATTAATCCAATCAATGGCTTTTTGCATATTCTCTTTAACTGCAGAAAATATACTCACTTCACCTGTGTTTCCAACTTCTTCAATATTAACTGTACATCCAGTTTCTCTTTGAATTTCTTGAATAATTTTTCCTCCTGGCCCAATTACAGCTCCAATATATTCTTTATCGATAATAATTTTAACCATTCTTGGAGTGTGTGGTTTCACTTCTTCTCTATGAGCAGGAATACATTCATACATTGCATTTAAAATATGTAAACGACCAGTTTTTGCTTGGTTTAATGCTTCTCTCATTACATCCATACTTAACCCATCAACTTTAATATCCATTTGCACACCACAAATTCCATCACGAGTACCAGTTACTTTAAAATCCATATCACCTAAATGATCTTCATCTCCCAAAATATCTGTAAGAATTGCATATTTACCATTTGCTCCAGAAATTAATCCCATGGCAACACCACTAACGTGTTTAGGAATTGGCACACCTGCATCCATTAATGCTAAACTACCTGCACAAACAGTAGCCATTGAAGATGAGCCATTACTTTCTAAAATATCACTTACAATTCTTGTTGTATAAGGATAATCATTTCCTGGCATCATTTGTTTTAAACTTCTTAAAGCTAAATGACCATGACCAACTTCTCTTCTACCAACACCTCTCATCATTTTAACTTCTCCAGTTGAAAATGGTGGAAAATTATAATGTAAGAAAAAATTTGAAAACTCAGATTTTGCAGCACTTTCAACCAAAATTTCATCTAATTTAT
>JANLVQ010000154.1:0-4859 GCA_031364085.1 Chitinophagaceae bacterium | reverse complement strand
TTTTTACGCCGGGTAAAACTTTATCATCTTTTCTGGTGGAAGTTGTTTTTGATGTAAAATTTACTTGTACTTGAGCTTCTTTATTTACTAAAATTTTAATAGCATTAATACATGCATTTTTCATCATGTCCTTCATAGGACAAGCAGGTGTTGTAAGTACAATTGTAAAAGAAATTTCATTATTTTTAATTGAAATATCTTTTACCATATTAAGCGTTACCAAATCTTTTCCAAGGTCAGGTTCTTGAACATTACTAAGGGCTTTTAGAATATCTGCTTCAGTCATTTTATTTTAAAAATTATTTGTTAAAAAGCTTTTGAGTTTGCAAATTTAGCATTTGAGTAGTTTACTTTGTTGAATGATGAAAGTTTATCTTTTGTGATTATGAAAAAATTTGTACAATTTATTTTTTTATCGATAATTATTCTTTTTGCTGGCAATTCTTGTTTACTAGCACAAACAGCAAAAGATAGCGTTATTCAATTGTATGGAGTTGTAATGACTGCCGATAGTTTAAGGGGTGTACCTGCAGCTAGTATTGTTGTTTTAGGTAAAGGGAGAGGCACTATTACTAATGGATATGGTGTATTTTCTATTGCAGTACTTAAGGGCGATAAAATTAGTTTTAGTAGTGTTGGATTTAAAGAAAAAACAATTACCATTCCATCTAACTTAACAGATAACCAATACAGTGTAATTCAGTTATTGGTTGATGATACTGCTTATTTGCCAGCTACAATTATAAAAGCTAAGCCTAGTAGAGAACAATTTGAACGCGATTTTGCTACAACTAGATTGAATGATGATGCCTATGAAATTGCTCGACAAAATATTGAAGAAAGTAAACTCAGGGCTTTAATGGCAACATTACCAGCGGATGGAAGAGAAGCTGTTAATTTTCAATTTCGTCAGCAGGCAGTAAAATATTATTATGCCGGTCAAATTCCTCCTCAAAATATTTTTAATCCTCTGGCTTGGGCCGATTTTATCAAATCTTGGAAACGTGGAGACTTTAAAAGGAAGAAATAATTTATCAATTATTAATTGTTAATGGTTAATTGTAATTTTTTTACAATATTTGTCTTGTTAGAATTTATAATTTACAATTTAAGAAGTGCAACAATACCATCAATTATTAGAACATATTTTGAAAAACGGTGTATCTAAAACTGATAGAACAGGTACAGGAACTTTAAGTTGTTTTGGGTACCAAATGAGGTTCGATTTGCAAAAAGGTTTTCCTTTAGTTACAACAAAAAAATTGCATGTAAAAAGTATTATCTACGAATTGCTTTGGTTTTTAAATGGCGATACTAATATTAAATATTTAAATGAGCATGGTGTAAAAATTTGGGACGAATGGGCTAATGAAAATGGAGATTTAGGCCCTGTTTATGGAAAACAATGGAGAAGTTGGGCAGGAAAAAATGGTAAAACTATCGATCAAATTTCTGATGTTATTTATCAACTCAAAACTAATCCAGATAGTAGAAGAATGATAATTAATGCATGGAATGTTGGTGAATTAAGTGAAATGGCATTAATGCCTTGCCATGCTTTATTTCAGTTTTATGTTACCCCTGCACAAAACGAGAATGAAAAAGCAAAATTATCTTGTCAATTATATCAACGAAGTGCAGATGTGTTTTTGGGTGTACCTTTCAACATTGCTTCTTATGCTTTATTAACTTTAATGATGGCACAAGTTTGCAATATGGAAGCTGGAGAATTTATTCATAGTTTTGGTGATGTGCATTTGTATAACAATCATCTAGAACAAGCAAAGCTTCAATTACAAAGAACAGCATTTGATTTGCCAACAATGAAAATTAATGCCAAAGTAAAAAATATTTTTGATTTTAATTTTGAAGATTTTGTTTTAGAAAATTATCAAGCACACCCTCATATCAAAGCAACAGTTGCGGTATAGATAATTGTAAATTGTGAGTGGTAAATGATAAATTGGAATTGGAAATTAGGTATTTGAAAAAAAGAATTTACAATTTTAATAATCAATAATTAATAATCATCAACATTTTGAATATTTCAATAATAGTTGCAGCATCATTAAATCATGTAATCGGTAAAGACAATCATTTGCTTTGGCATTTGCCCAACGATATGAAGTTTTTTAAACAAACCACATGGGCAATGCCAATAGTTATGGGCCGAAAAACATTTGAATCACTTGGTTCAAAACCATTAAGTGGCAGAGTAAATATGGTGTTAACTCAGCAAAAAAATTTTAAAGCCAAAGCAGTTGTGGTAAATAATATTGCTGATGTTTTTTTTGTTGCTCAAGAACATGATTACAATGAGATATTTATTATTGGTGGTGCAGAAGTATATCAGCAGTTTTTAGAAAAGGCAACTAAAATTTATTTAACGAAAGTGCATACAACAGTTGAAGGTGATGCTTATTTTGATTTTGATAAAGATAATTGGAAACTTAGTTTTTCTGAAAATCATTTTAAAGATGAAAAACATGCTTTCGACTATACCTTTGAAACTTGGATACGTAAATAAACTACATGCAATTTTTTAATACTGCTTTTGTAATTCTTACCACAATAATAATAATTTCTTTATTTTTTGTTCATACTAAAAACAGAATTATTCTTTATAACATCTTAGCTACTTTAAATATTTTATTATTTTGTTCTACCTACTTTTTATTAAACTATTTGCATGGGTTTAAACTATTTGCAGAGGACATGGGTATTAATGTTTACAAAGTTTTATTAAATGATATTGGTTGGGAACATATTAGAATTATTTCATTAATACTATTACCCTTTTTATTTTTGTTTAAACGTTTTGCAACAAATAAACTGTTAGTTTTTATAATCATATTCTTATTGCTATCCGACATAATTATTAAGTTCATTACTTCAACAACTGCATCTTTTAGTTTTACTTTAGTTGCTTTTTCTTTAGATAAAATTTTATTAAATAGTATTCATTATTTTTCGTGGTTTGTTGTTGTATTTGCTATACTTTTCTTTCTTAAAAAATTACCTTCTCAATATAAAAATATTCAATCTTAAATATTCAGTTTTACATGTATTCTCATACAACAATGGCTTTAAAGTATTGTTATTATTGGCTTACAGCTAGTAATAAAAAAGGTCATGGAATGCATTCGCCATTTGTATTTAATTTAATTCAACAGGTTTTATTAGATAAAAGAAAATTTTATCAGTTCGATTCTATTGAAAAAATAAGAAAAGAATTATTAGCTGATGAAACAATAATTGATATTATTGATTTTGGTGCTGGTTCAAAAAAATTATCCTCTAAAAAAAGAAAAATTTCTGCTATTGCAAAGTCATCTCTAAAACCAAAAAAATATAGTCAGCTTTTATTTCGTTTGGTTGATTACTTCCAATCAAAAATCATAGTAGAATCAGGTACTTCACTGGGAGTTACAACTTTATATTTAGCATCTGCAAATTCTAAAAGTGAGGTTTACACCTTTGAAGGTGCACCAGAAATTGCAAATATTGCTCAACAAAATTTTAATCAACTCCAATTTAAAAATATCCAATTAATTGTAGGCAATTTTGATAATACTTTAAGTTCCGTTTTAACTACAATCAACCAAATTGACTTAGCTTTTATCGATGGTAATCATAGATATGAACCTACAATAAATTATTTCAATCAACTGCTTTTAAAATCTAATGAAAAAAGTATTTTTATTCTTGATGATATTCACTGGAGTAAAGAAATGGAACAAGCTTGGGAGGTAATAAAAAACAATCATCAAGTTACAGCAACAATTGATTTATTTTTTATTGGAATTGTGGTACTTAGTAAAGATTTTAAAATCAAACAACACTTTAAAGTAAAGTATTAAGC
Source organism: Chitinophagaceae bacterium (assembly GCA_031364085.1). Lineage (GTDB taxonomy): Bacteria > Bacteroidota > Bacteroidia > Chitinophagales > Chitinophagaceae > CAIVPM01. Next base: position 997 of record JANLVQ010000154.1, on the reverse strand, counting down.
TAAAATCTTTATCTTGCAGCCCATGGAATTTTTATTACAAAACCTCGATTTTTTAGATCACCCTGTTGTTTAATTTAAACTAACAACAATTCCATTTGCTTTTATCTAAAGCAACATTAAATTCATACATTAATTTTAGTATATGCAAACGCAAGAGTTAACAGAAAAAACTGCACAATATTTATTGTTAGAAGAACAATTCGGAGCTCATAATTATCATCCAATTCCAGTAGTTTTAGAAAGAGGAGAAGGTGTTTTTTTATTCGATGTTGATGGTAAAAAATACTACGATTTTTTAAGTGGTTATTCTGCAGTTAATCAAGGTCACTGTCATCCAAGAATTGTTAATGCTTTAATAGAACAATCAAAAAAACTCACTTTAACTTCAAGAGCTTTTCATAGTAATTTACTAGGCGAATATGCTAAATACATTACTTCTTATTTTGGTTATGATAAAGTGTTACCCATGAACACAGGTGTTGAAGGTGGTGAAACTGCAATAAAATTAGCTCGCAGATGGGCTTACGATAAAAAAGGTGTTGAAGAAAATAAAGCTAAAATCATTTTTGCTGAAGGTAATTTTTGGGGTAGAACCTTAGCTGCAATATCTACATCTACAGATCCAAGTAGTTATAAAGGATTTGGTCCTTTTATGGCTGGTTTTGAATTGGTACCTTATAACGAAACTGTAGCTTTGGAAAAAGCATTTCAAGATAAAAATGTAGCAGCTTTTATGGTTGAACCCATTCAAGGAGAAGCTGGTGTTGTGTTACCAGATGAAGGTTATTTATCTAAAGTTCGCGAGTTATGTACAGAGTATAATGTTTTGTTTATTGCCGATGAAATTCAAACTGGATTATGTAGAACTGGTAAAATGTTGGCTTGTGATCATGAAAATGTTCGTCCAGATATTTTAATTCTTGGAAAAGCTTTAAGTGGTGGAGTGTTACCTGTTAGTGCTGTGTTGTGTGATGATGAAATTATGATGAATATTAAA
>JANLVQ010000114.1:0-6513 GCA_031364085.1 Chitinophagaceae bacterium | reverse complement strand
ATCAAAATGGAAAGAAAGTTCTTTCAGAAATAGAATTTCAGTAACTCCATTATATTTATCGGGAAAAACATTTTTCTCGGTAGGGTATAATTGGATGGAAGCAACAGATAACACTTATACATCTAAAACTATTCCCTTAGAAAAATATTTGCTTTGTGGATATAAAGCAACATCAGCAAGAGTTGCAATTAACGGTAGTTTCAATGCTTTAAAGCCAACAGCTACTTTCAATAAAATATTACTCGACAAAAGTGTTAACAATAAAATAAAGCTTGAAATTTCTGATGCTTCATTGCCATTGTATGGAATTAATTTTGAAACTGAAGATGGTATAATTGTAGATAATTTTTCATATAGAGGATCTGGTGGTTTTGAGTTTATAAGCATTGATACATCTTTTTTAAAACAAGTTGCAGCAACACAACCCTACGATTTAATCATTATGCAATATGGAGTAAATGTGCTTAATCATCCCAACAACAATAACTTCAATTGGTATTATAAAGCCATGCTAACTTCAATCACTAATCTTAAAAAATGTTTTACCAAAACAGATTTTATATTAATTAGTACTGCAGATAAATCTTTTAGGTATAGCGATGGAACACATACTGCTATTGGCATGGACAGCTTAATTGCTACTCAAGAAAAAATTTCTTTTGAAATGGGAATGGCTTTTTTTAATACATATAACAGTATGGGTGGCTATAATAGTATGGTAGATTGGGTTAACAGAAACCCTAGATTAGCTGCAAAAGATTATACTCATTTAAATGCTAAAGGTGCAGAAGTTTTAGGCAATGGAATTTTTGATGGTATTATGTATGAATACCAAAAAGCTAATAAATAATGAAAAGGCTTTTTATTTCTAAATATTTTTTATTTTTAGCTTTTCATTAGTTATAGTTGCAAATTCACTTGCACAAAACATTAAAATAATAACTATAACTTTTAATCCTATTTTTTCAAAATGCAATATTGAAACAAGATTCAATTTACATTATCAACCATGATAGTTTTCAGATTAATTAATGCAAATTTTATATTTCAGGAATAGAATTAAAAAAAGCTGATAAAACAGTTTATAAAGAAATAAACAGTTTTCATATCATCAATATTTTCGATAAGTAAGTTCTACATTTTATTTGAACATCAATACAGCATTAAGTTTCGATGCTATAGAATTTAATTTAGGCATTGATAGTTTAACCAGCTCAAAAGGAATTTCTACAGGAGTATTAGACCCTACAAAAGGAATGTATTGGGCTTGGCATAGTGGCTTTATTAATTTAAAATTAGAAGGAAAATCGAATTTAAGTACCACTAAAAAACAATTTTTTCAATTTAATTTAGGAGGGTTTAGAAATGGTTTTTACAACTTGCAAACAATTCAACTCAACACAAAAAAATCATTGCAAATAAATGTTAGTGTTGATATTTTCAAATTTCTATCATCAATAGATTTACAGAAAGAAAATCATATTATGACTCCAAGTAAACATGCTGTTGAACTGGCTAAAAAAGCAGTTACCATGTTTAGTATTAAAAATTAGTACGTTCGGTAAATTGTATGTTAAGTTCTTCTGCTTTTTGTAAGATTGCAATATTAATTTCTTCTTTTAAATCATTAAACTGTTGTATAGAAATTATAGCATCAGTAGCAAAATCGTAAGTAATTACATGGCTCGCTTTACCAATATCTGATAAATGAACTGTAAAATTTTCTAATTGTTTTTTACTTTGTAAAATATTTTTAATTTCTTGAAGGTATTGCTGTAATTGACTTACAGTTGTTTTTAAACTAACTTCTAATTTTACTTCACTTTTACGCTGTGTTCTTAAAGATATATTATCGATTACTGAATCTACCATTTGTTTGTTAGGCACAGTAATAAATGTTTTTAAATCCGTTCTAATTCTAGTGCTTCGTAATCCAATTTTTTCTACAGTACCAGAAAATTGTTGCACTTTAACTATATCGCCAACGGTAAAAGGCTTATCAAAAAAAATAATAAAAGATGCAATAAGGTTTTCTAAACTTTCTCTTGTAGCTAATGCAATGGCTGCACCTACAATGCTTAAACCTGTAAACAGATTTCCAATATTTCTACTAAAAGCAAAATGCAATAACATAAGTACTCCAATTAATACCAAAATCACTTTAAAAAAATCTTTGAAAAAAACAATGATTTGTCCTTCGCTTGCATCATTATCGATGTTTGCTCTTTCGTTTAAAACAAATGCTATAAAATCGATAGATCGCAAGCATAACCAAATAAAACTAATAATGACTAATGATGTGGTAATTGTTTCAATAAATTGACGAGAAGTGTAACGAAACACTTTAAACTCCAATGCTTCTGGAAAAGTAAGTTTATCAAATGCAATAAACGAAACAATTAAAATAAGAAACAATTCTAATGGCTGTACAACTAAATCAATAAAAGCTTGTCGTTTTATTCTTTTAGTTGAATCTCCAAAAATTTTGTACAATAATCCTGCTATATATTTCGAAACTATACGTTTTATGATTACTGTAAATAAAATAACAGCAAAAACTATTAAATAATTTTGAATTGTATTATTACAAAATGTTTGGTTTAATAAGTTTTTCATTTTATAATTTTTAGTTACAACCCCACGCCTATTTCAATATCATCTTGTTTTAATAAGTACTCTGCTAATTCATCATTCATTGTAAAACCAAGATTACTATTATATAATCTAACTTTTAATTGTTGCAAAGGCTCAATACAATTAATTTTTAAACTGGCATTTCCCGGATTGGTTTTTAAATTTTTTGCAATGAATTTAATAAATTCATCACTTAATATTTTAGGATGTAAAGTAATGTCCAAACTCTTGGTAAGAAACGATTTTGCAGATTCTAACAAACAAATATGTGTAGGTTTAAATTCATATTTATCACCATTCCAACTTTGTTTTATATAGCCTTGAACAAATAAACTTTTACCACTTTCTAGATAATGTTGAAATTTAATATAATCATCGCCCCAAATTGTAAATTCTGTTGTACCACTAAAGTCTTCTAATTTTAAAATTCCAAAAGCCCTATTGGTTTTTGTAGTTCTGTGTTGTGCATCAATTACCAATCCTGCTAGTTTGATGGGTTTATTTAAATAAGTTTGAGAAAGTGTTGTTGAATCTTTTATTTCAGTAAATTCTGCTAAAGGTAGTATTTGATAATGCTTTAACTCGAACTTATAATTATCTAAAGGATGACCACTCATGAACATTCCTGTTACTTCTTTTTCATGAACCAATTTTTCAGTTAAAGTAAAAGGTTCGCAATTTGCAATTTTTGGTGGTGGTACTAACATTACTTGTTGTAAATCTCCAAACAATGTGTTTGTAGTGCCTTTACTTAAATCATTTTGCACCTGGCCGTATCCAATAATTTTTTCAATGCCACTGGTTCTATCTCCTTCTGGTACATTAAAATATTGAGCTCTATGAAATTCAGTAAAACAATCAAAAGCACCACTAAAAGCTAGGCTTTCTAACGATTTTTTGTTTACTGCTTTTTGATTCACTCGTTTTATGAAATCGAAAATATTTTTAAATTCCCCATGTTTATTTCTTTCTTCAATTAAATTTTCAATAGCATTTTCACCAACACCTTTTAAACCTCCTAAACCAAAACGAATTTCTCCTTTTTTATTTGGTGAAAACCCTTTGATGCTTTCATTAATATCCGGACCCAGCACTTTAATGTTCATTCGTTTACATTCTTCCATAAAAAAAGTAATCTTATCAATACTTCCAGCATGATTCAACACTGCACTCATGTACTCACTTGGGTAATGTGCTTTTAAATAGGCTGTTTGGTATGCTACATAAGCATAACCAGTAGAGTGAGATTTATTAAATGCATATTGTGCAAACGATTCCCAATCGGTCCAAATTTTTTCTAATTTTACAGCATCATGCCCTTTTGCTAAAGCACCTTCAATAAACTTATTTTTTGTTTTGTCGAGTGTTTCTTTATCTTTTTTTCCCATGGCTTTTCTCAACACATCAGCTTCACCTTTTGTAAAGCCTGCAATACTTTGAGAAAGTAACATTACTTGTTCTTGATAAACAGTTATACCAAAAGTTTCTTCAAGATATTCCTTCATTTCTTCAATATCATACTCAACTTTTTCTTTACCATGTTTACGTGCAATATAGCTTGGCAAATAACTCATAGGCCCTGGCCTATACAAGGCATTCATGGCAATTAAATCTTCAAATCTATCTGGTTTTAATTCTCTTAAATATTTTTGCATACCCACACTTTCAAACTGAAAAGTTCCATTGGTTTCGCCACGCTGATACAACAAAAATGTTTTCTCATCATCAAAAGGAATTTTATCTAAATCAATGATTTTATGATGATTTTGTTTGATAAGTTCTAAAGCAGTTTTTAATATGCTTAAGGTTTTTAAACCTAAGATATCCATTTTTAAAACTCCTGCAGCTTCTATAATATTTCCTTCAAATTGAGTAACCAATAATTCAGATTCTTTTGTTGTAGAAACAGGTAATAAATCTGTAAGGTCTGATGGAGCAATAATAATTCCTGCAGCATGCAAACCAACATTTCTTACACTGCCTTCTAATCGTTCTGCTTCATGTAAAATTTTTGTTCTTAAATCGCCTTCTGGTTTATGATAAATTTCTCTGAGTCGTTTAGCATTTTCAATGTCCTCTGTCGAATAGCCCATTTCTTCTAAACTTTTTTCACCATCTTTTTTAGTTAAAGGAGCTTGTAAAATATTTCCTAATTCTGTACCTGGCCTATCACTTACCAATTTTGCTAAAGCATTACTTTCGGGCAAAGGTAAATCCATTACTCTGGCAACATCTTTAATACTACTTTTTGCAGCCATGGTGCCATAAGTAATAATTTGTGCTACTTGTGCTTTACCATATTTTTTTACTACATAATCAATTACTTTCTGCCTTCCGTCAGCATCAAAATCAGTATCAATATCTGGCATAGATTTTCTTTCTGGATTTAAAAATCTTTCAAAAAGTAAATTGTATTTTATAGGGTCAATATTGGTAATACCAATACAATAAGCCACTACAGAACCTGCAGCACTACCTCTTCCAGGACCCACATACACACCCATATCTCTACCAGCTTTAATAAAATCGCTAACTATTAAAAAGTAACCAGCAAAACCCATTGTTTTTATTGTAAACAATTCAAAGTCTATTCGTTCTTGAACATGACTTTCAATTTCTCCATAACGAGCTTTTGCACCTTTAAATGTAAGAGATTTTAAATACTCCCACTGATTATTTACATCTGGTTTTACAATATTTTTTCCAATTACTTCATCGGTAAAATGAATCTGAAATTCTTTAGGCACAGGAAATGCAGGAAGTAAAATATCTTTTTTAAGATTCAGAATTTCTATTTTGTCAACAATAGCATTGGTGTTATCTATACTTTCAGGAATATCGGCAAACAATTGTTTCATTTCGTGAGTAGTTTTAAAATAAAACTGATCGTTAGGAAATTTGAAACGTTTGTTTTTAATCATTAAGTCATCATGCACAATATCATCAAAGCCAGGAGTAGCTTGTTTTTCGCCTGTATTAATACACAATAAAATATCATGAGCATTATAATCGTCTTTATCTGTATAGTGGCTATCATTACTTGCTATTATAGGCACATTATATTTAGCAGCAAACTTTAATAACACTTCGTTTACTATAGTTTGATCACGAATATTATGTCTTTGAATTTCTATATAATAATCTTCTCCAAATAAATCGAGCCACCATTTAAATTCTTCTTCTCCTTTAGCTTCTCCATGTTGCAAAATGGTTTGAGGCACATAAGCACCCAAGCAACAAGTTGTTGCTATTAAACCCTCGTGATATTTTTCAATAAGTTCTCTATCTATTCTAGGATACTTGCTGTATAAGCCTTCTATATAACCTAATGAAGTAAGCTTCACTAAATTTTTATACCCAGTTTCGTTTTTTGCTAAAAAAAGTTGATGGTATCTATCGTCTTTAACATCTTTAGTAAATGCTTTTGCAAACCTATCTTTAACCACATAAAACTCACAGCCAACAATGGGTTTTACAATGGGTTGTTTAATATCGTTACCATCTGCATCTTTACCAACAATTTTTGTATGTTTCCAAGCCTGATTAACAAATTCAAAAACACCAAACATATTGCCATGGTCTGTAATAGCAATGCCAGGCATATTATCTCTTATAGCTTTTTTATATAAACTACTAACACTAGCAGCACCATCTAATAAAGAATATTGTGTATGAACATGAAGATGGGAAAACTGTGACACGTTATTGAGTTAAGAGTTTATAGTTAAGAATTAAGAATGGTTACAAAAATATTGGTTTCAGTTTTTTAATTTTTTAGTTTTTGTGTAAGCTTCCCTAAAATTTGAGCCACTCAAAAGTAGAATTTTATTCATTTAAAAGATATTCCATTGGAGTTTTATTTTTAAGTGATTGATGTGG
>JANLVQ010000112.1:0-2178 GCA_031364085.1 Chitinophagaceae bacterium | reverse complement strand
TTTTTAGAAAACATTAGTGATAAAGCTGTTAGTTATTTTAAAGAACAAGGGTATGTTAATGTTCGAAAATTAAATGGAGCATTAAGTGAAGATGAATTGATTAAAGAACTTAAAAATGTTCATCTTTTAGGCATTCGTTCCAAAACACAAATCACAAAAAAAGTTTTACGATCAGCAACTAAATTACAAGCCATTGGCTGTTTTTGTATTGGTGTAAATCAAGTTGATTTAGAAACAGCAACAGAGTTAGGTGTTGCAGTATTTAATGCACCATATAGTAATACGCGAAGTGTTGCAGAATTAATAATTGGTTTGTCTATTATGTTAATTCGAAGAATACCCGATAAAAACACAGCAGCTCATAATGGTATTTGGTTAAAAGAAGCAAAAGGAAGTTTTGAGTTAAGAGGAAAAACCTTAGGCATTATTGGTTATGGAAATATAGGCTATCAAGTAAGTGTTTTAGCAGAAAATATGGGTATGAAAGTTGTTTTTTATGACGTGTTAAAAAGATTACCCTTAGGCAATGCTGCAGCTGCTAATAGTTTAAAAGAAGTTTTACAAGTTTCTGATATTGTGACTTTGCATTTACCTGAAATGGAAAGCACAAAAAATTTAATTAATAAAAACACACTCAAATATTTTAAAAAAGGCAGTCTATTAATTAATTATGCAAGAGGAACCGTTGTAGACTTAGATGATTTGGCAGAAGCTTTAAAAACAGAAAAAATTTCTTGTGCTGCAGTAGATGTTTTTCCTTTTGAACCAGAAAACAGTGGCGATGCTTTTACAACCCCATTACAAAATTTATCGAATGTTATTTTAACACCACATATTGGTGGAAGCACAGAAGAAGCCCAAGATAATATTGGCGAAGATGTGAGCAACAAATTATTTAATTATTTAGAGAAAGGAATTTCTTTTGGCTCACATTCCTTGCCAGAATTGAATTTACCCCCTATTGATGGAACTCATAGAATTCTACATATACACAAAAACATTCCTGGTATTTTAAGTAAAATCAATAGCTCATTATCTAAAAACAAAATCAATATTCTTGGTCAGTATTTAAAAACTAATGAAGAAATTGGTTATGTGGTTTTAGATGTAGATAAAAAAATATCTGCTCAAGCCATTGAATTACTTAAACATATTCGCCACACTATTAAAGTAAGAATTCTGTATTAGTAAAATGGTAAAATTATTTATTTACAATTTCTTCAATAGTAGCATTAATGCCTCTATCGGTTATGGCAGTACACATAGATTTTAGTGTTTCAATATCACCATTTTTTACTGCATATTTTCCTTGAAAGTGAATAAACATTGCACATTGTTCTGCTTGTTCTAAAGTATGCTGACAAACTTCTACTAGCGTTTCAATTACCCAATCAAAAGTATTTACTTCATCGTTCCATACAATCAACGAAAAAGAAAAACCAAGAGTAGTTAACGACTCAGTAATGTTTAATTCTTTAATATTAAAATCACTTTTTACCATCATAGCAACAAATGTAGAAATTAGTTTTTAAATAACGATGTGTTATGTTTTAGATTGTATCACATGGAACATATTTATTATTGTGTTTCAACAAATTATTTTTACAATAGCAGTTTTTTATCTGTGAAATCTTCAATAAAAGGAATTACTTTAGGGCAATTATTTTACCAAATGGTTTTATTGCGTCATATACCCTTTTTAAAACAAGTACTGCTTTTTAGTTTAACTGCTTTTGGTGGTCCACAAGGACATTATGGAATGATGATGAAAACATTCGTAAACAAAAGAAGAGATGTTACTGAGATTGAATTAGTAGAGTTTAATGCTTTTTGCAATATGTTGCCAGGGGCATCATCTACACAAACTATTACACTTATTGGATATAAAAGAGGAGGGATTTCGCTTGCTTTTTTAACTTTATTAATTTGGATTTTACCTGCAAGCTTCTTAATGGGAACCTTGTCTTTTTTAATGGAATATTTACAAAACAAATCTTTACCATTACACATATTTCGTTTTGTACAACCCATGGCAGTTGGTTTTATAATATTTTCTGCTTGGAGATTGTTTGGCATTTGCATTAAAAACACCATTACTAAAGCAATTTTAGTAGTTGTGGCATTAGCAACATTTTTAGCGTTTAAAAGCCCCTGGATTTTTCCTGCAGTAATTGTTTT
>JANLVQ010000100.1:0-11654 GCA_031364085.1 Chitinophagaceae bacterium | reverse complement strand
ATCTTGTCCTTCAACATTAATTTCTGTTCCAGCATATTTACCATAAAGAACAGCATCTCCAACTTTAACAGTCATTGGTTCATCTTTCTTGCCTGTTCCAGCAGCAAGTACAACACCACGTTGTGGTTTTTCTTTTGCGGTATCTGGAATAATAATTCCACCTGCAGATTTTTCTTCTGCAGCAGCAGGTCTTACAATCACTCTATCATGAAGTGGTGTAACATTTAGCTTCTTTGTAGCCATTTTTTATTGTGTTTTATTGTTAATAATTAATTTCATAACATTTAAACAAATATTTTGCCATTAAGTAATTAATGGTCAAAATTTCATAAATGTCATTTTTGGAGTAAATATTTATGCATTCTTGTCAGAAAGGATTGCAAATGTGTGGCTTTTTACGCCAAATACGTAAAATAAATCAAATACTATTTTTCAATCCTCAATAAAAGCCAAACATCAGTTTAAATTTCCATTCATAATCTTTAAAATGAAAAAACAATTGTTGAGAAACTACATTTGCCACAATGAAGAAAAAATTGTCATTATATTGGATTTATCAAATTGGAGGTTGGAGTTCCTATTGTGTAATCTATACTTTCTTTTATTTAACTATCAGAACAAAGCCACTAGAGCATTTCTTTTCTAGTCTTGTAATAGATGCATTTCTTGGCTTGGTAGTTACACATTTAATGAGATTTGTAATTAAGAAAAATAAACTTTTAGAAAAACCTTTTACCCTTCAAATTGCATACTTTTTAGGTATAACTTTTGTTTTCGCTTTTATCTATGCATTTTTAATGGTTGCTATTGAAGATAGTTTTTTAGGAATTTTAGGTGATAGAATGAAAGATTTAAAATTCACCAACAAAGTAGTGCGTGTTTCATTAGGCAGTTTCTTATTCTTAACTATCTGGAATTTGTTGTATTATATTTATCATTTTGCCCAAAATAATAGAGCACAATTAATTGATAAAATTAGATTAGAAAATTTGGTAAAAGAACTTGAATTAAAAACTATAAAATCGCACATCAACCCTCATTTTATTTTTAATGCCTTAAATAGTATAAGAGCTTTGGTTGATGAAGATCCAACAAGAGCAAGAACTGCTATTACAGAGTTAAGCAATATACTAAGAAGCAGTATGCATGCAGAAAAACTTGAGACAACCACTTTAGAAAAAGAATTGAGTATTGTTAAAGATTATTTAGCCCTAGAGTTAATTAGATTCGAAAAAAGACTACATATTTCTTATGATATTGATGAAGACACTCTAGATCAACAAATTCCACCAATGATGCTGCAAACTTTAGTTGAAAATGCAATTAAACATGGAGTAAGTAAAAAAATTGAAGGAGGAACTATCCATATTATTTCAGATTTTGTTGATGATAAACATGAATTAATAATTAGAAACTCTGGGCAATTACTTGATCATATTGAATCTGATGGATTTGGTGTTGCAAGTACTTACAACAGATTAAATTTATTGTTTGGAAAAAATGCGAAATTCGAAATTCAAAATATAGATTCTAAAACTGTAGAAGCAAAAATTACACTACCAGTAAGCGTTTAACCTAAAATTAAAAAACATGTCTATAAAGTCAATCATCATAGACGACGAAAGATTAGCACGAAATGAACTAAAAAAAATGTTGCAAGAACATCCAATAATTAATGTTATTGAAGAGGCAGTTAATGCAAAAGAAGGAATTGAAAAAATTGAGACCTATAACCCTGATTTAATTTTTTTAGATATTCAAATGCCCGATAAAACTGGTTTTGATTTATTAGCAGAATTAGAAAGAGCCCCTAGAGTAATTTTTACTACAGCTTATGATGAGTATGCTTTTAAAGCTTTTGAAGTAAATGCTTTAGACTATTTATTAAAACCAATTGAACCAAAAAGATTGAGTGATGCCATTCATAAAGTTCAACAAGAAATTGAAAAAGAAAAATTAGGTATAAATGGCAATAATAAAAACCCCTTAACAGATGCTGACCAAGTTTTTGTAAAAGATGGTGAACGATGTTGGTTTGTAAAACTTTCGGAAGTAAGATTGTTTGAAAGTGTAGGCAATTATGCAAAAGTGTTTTTTGGTACTAATAAACCTTTAGTACTAAAATCTTTGAATGCCTTAGAAGAAAGATTAGATAATAAAGTATTTTTTAGAGCCAACAGAAAACACATCATTAATGTAAAATGGATTGAAAAAATAGAACCTTTTTTTAATGGTGGATTATTAGTTGAGTTGAAAGGAGGAGAAAAAGTTGAAGTAAGTCGTAGGCAAACAGTAAAGTTCAAAGAAATGATGAGTTTTTAATGGGGCCGAAAGCCTTTTAAAAAATCTATAACATTCATTTTTTTCTTGCCTTCTAATTGCAATTCATCTATTTCAATAAATCCATCATTGCAAACAAATTTTAAATATGTTTTGTAATCTGTTTTATAAAAACCAACTTCTTCATTAATTGAATTTTTAATTTTTATACAAGAAAATATTTTCAATTTTTTACCTTCTAAATTAGTAAAAGCTGTTGGATAAGGCGATAACCCTCTTATTAAATTATACACTTCATCAACCGATTTGTTCCAATTTATTAAACAAGTTTTTGTAAATATTTTAGGTGCTTTTTTTTCAGCAATACTTAATTTTTGTGGAGTTTCACTAATAGAGTTTTCAGCTATTCCTTTTACTGTTTTAAATAAAACTGCTGCACCAATTGCTTTCATTTTATCATGTAAATCACCTGCATTTTCATCCTTACCTATTTCAATTTTTTCTTGCAATAAAATATCGCCAGTATCAATTTCATGTTTTAATTTAAAAGTTGTAACACCAGTTTCTTTTTCTCCATTAATAATAGCCCAGTTAATTGGGGCTGCACCTCTATAATCTGGCAACAAACTTCCATGTACATTTATAGTTCCATATTTTGGCATATTCCACACAATTTCTGGCAACATTCTAAAAGCTACAACAATTTGCAAGTCTACTTTCAAGGATTTTAATTCTTGAATAAAGTTTTCATTCTTCAATTTTTCTGGTTGTAAAATGGTTAAACCTTTAGCTTTTGCATATTGCTTTACTTCACTTTCTTGTAATTGCAATCCTCTGCCAGCAGGTTTATCGGGTGCTGTAATTACACCAACAATATTACAACCTTCATCAACCAGAGTTTGTAAAGAAGCTACAGCAAATTCTGGCGTACCCATAAATACAATTCTTAAATTCTTATATGCATCCATAGTACAAAGGTATAAGCATAACATAAAACTTTTCTATAACACCTTATATTCAGTTTAAGATACTTATTTTGCAGTGATGCATTTTTTTAAGTTTATATATATTCTTATTTACAGAGCTTTTTATATTCTAGTTCAAAAGAAAAAAGAAGCAGCTTACGGTACTGCTTATTTAAGAAAATTAGAAAATGATTTTGATGGAAATTTTGATGATAAAACTTTTAATAAAATCATCTTTTATTATTCATTAAAAGTTCCAGCAATTTATGATGCATTTTTAAGTTTACATGGAAGAAGAACAAATAATTTTGAAAAAGAAAGGCTGTTAAAATATTTTATTTGCAGCAGTATTTTTGATAATTTTTTTGATAGAAAAGAATTAACTGATGAAGAAATCTATCAAATTACATTTAATTCAACTAACTACACTCCTACTAACTTTAATGAACGTATTTCTTTACACTGCCATATAGAAATTTTAAATTTTATAAAAAATAAAGAAGCCTATTTAAATGTTTTAAAACTAGAGTATGATGCTCAAGTAAATTCTAGAAAACAATTTGCTGAAACTATTACCAATAAAGAAATAGAAGAAATTACTTTAAGCAAAGGAGGTAATGCAGTTTTACTTTGCAGTTTTTATTTAGATAAAGAAAATTCAACTGCAGAATTAAATTGTTGGTATAAATTAGGAAATGTAATACAGTTAGTTAATGATTTATTTGATATTTATAAAGACTTGCAAACAGGATTGCAAACCATTCCAAACAGAGTTAAAGATGTTCAAGAATTTAAAAAGTATTTTACTAACTTTATAATAAATCTTAAGCTTGAGATTAAGAATATTGAAGTTGAAGAAAACAAAAAAATGCATTTAAATATATCACTCATGGGTATTTGTGCTTTAGGATTAGTTGCCATTAACCAGCTTGAAAAAATTGAAAATCAACATCAAACTCTACCCAATTTAAAAACATTAAATCGTAAAGATTTGATCATTGATATGGAAAAATTTTTCAATATTTGGCAATGGTTAAAAACAGTATATCATTTATCGAAAATTAAATAAAAATTAGAAAAATGCAAATTGTTTTGTTCGATAATAAGCATAGAAATAAATTATTTCCTTTAACAGAAACAAGAGCAATTGCCGATTTTAAAACTGGCATATTTACAATTAAAGAAAGATGGGAATATTTTTCGGGAACAGAAGTTTTAATTTTAACAGAGCCCTATTTACAAGAGTTATACAATAAAAACATTTCGGGAGATATTTTATTAATAGATGCCTCTGTAATTTTTACTGAACAACAAGCAAAAAAAATATTACAAATTCCAACTGGTTATTATATCTCCTATGCAAAAGGATTTATTGCAGGAAGATTTTCAACTAATGAAATATTTGATATAGAATCTTTAAATAATTTATCGTTTGATAAAATGGTAGATTGGAAGGATGAAGTTTTAAGAATTAATTATCCTTGGCAACTTTTTCAAAATAATGATGCATTTATCAGAACCGATTTTAAACTTATTACTGAAGGAAGAAAATCAAATAAAATTGATAAAACAAACACAATAATAAATGCCGAACAAATTTTTATTGAAGATACTGTTGATGTAAAATACAGTTGTTTAAATGCAACATCAGGCCCAATTTATATTGGAAAAAATGTTACCATTATGGAAGGTTGTTTTTTAAGAGGCCCTTTAGTTATTGGTGATAATAGTTTAATAAAAGTGGGAGCTAAAATTTATGGTGCAACAACAATTGGAGCAAATTGTGTTATAAGTGGAGAAGTTAAAAATTCAGTAATTTTCAATAACACCAACAAAGCTCATGATGGTTATTTAGGCGATAGTGTAATTGGTTCCTGGTGCAATATAGGTGCAGGTACAAGCAACAGTAATTTGAAAAATAATGCTGGTGAAATTCAGGTGTATAATCAATCATCAAAAAGCAAAATTGAAGTTGGTCAAAAATGTGGAGTTATTATGGGAGATTATACCAAAACAGCCATTAACTCATCCATAAATACTGGCTCTGTTTTTGGAGTATGCTGTAATGTATTTGGAGAAGGATTATTGCCAAAACAACTTTCAAATTTTTCGTGGGGCACAACGGAAAAATATGAACCAAAAAAGGCTATTGAAGATATTAAACATTGGAAACAATTAAAAAATCAAAATATTACAGAAACAGAAAAAAAAATCATTGAACATTTAGCAAAAAATAATAATTAAAACATGAGAAAGCAAATAGCAGCAGCCAATTGGAAAATGAATTTAACATACCAACAAGCCGAAAAATTAATAGATGATTTAATAGCATTACCACATCAGCTCTACGAACATCAACAAGCCATTTTTGCAGCACCTTTTCCTTTCTTGAAAATGGTTGAACAAAAATTAAATGGTAAGCAAAATGTATTTGTAGCAGCTCAAAATTGTTATTACAAAAAAAATGGAGCCTACACTGGTGAAGTGAGTGTAGAAATGTTACAATCCATCAACATCAATCATGTAATTATTGGTCATAGTGAGCGTAGAGAATTATTTAATGAAAACAATGAAATGTTAGCTTTAAAAATTAATCATTGTTTAGAGAATAATGTCACTCCAATTTTTTGCTGTGGTGAGCCATTAATAATTAGAGAAGCCAATGAGCAAGAACCATTTGTTGCAAAACAATTAGAAGAATCTTTATTTCATTTAACAGCAGAACAAATTATTAAAGTAGTTATTGCATACGAACCAATATGGGCAATTGGCACAGGAAAAACTGCTACAAGTGATCAAGCACAGGACATTCACTTGTTTATCAGAAATCACATTGCAGCAAAATACAGTGAACAAATTGCTAATGAAATTTCAATTTTGTATGGAGGAAGTGTAAAGGCTGCTAATGCAAAAGAAATATTTTCTCAACCAGATGTTGATGGTGGTTTAGTTGGTGGAGCAGCTTTAAATGCTGAAGAATTTAATACTATTATCAATAGTTTAAAATAAATGAAATCTTCTTTCATTACAATTATATTATTAAATATAGCAACTAATTCATTCGCTCAAATCAAGGTTGAAAGTTTTGAATTTTTTAATGCTATGAAAGGAAAAAGAATTGTGGTTGTAGATACTGCAATTCTTCATGTTGGGCCAAGTGCTGGTGCAGCCCATACTGATACTTTATTTCTTGGTGAAAATATTAATGTGTTAATGCCAGTGCCTTATTTTGAACAGGTTAATGAACTTGATGTTCCTTGGTTAAAGATTACCTATTTTAAAAGAGGTTATACGAAAGTTTCATATATTTTAGCTCATCAAGTTTCATTAACAAATTCCATTGAAATTGAAAATAAAAAATGGCTTATTGCAATTCATCCAAACAAAAATCAAAAAGAAAAAACAATTCAATTTTTATGTATTAATGATAAATTAATTGAAAACATTTCAACCATACAATTACCGAAAGATTTTACTGTTGACTCCATTGAATTATCGATTGCTGAAAAAAATTGTTTAAAAAACAGTTCTGCCATGTTCAACCTGCAATTAAAATCTAATAAAGCTGAAGAAGGAATATTTAATAAATGGATTGTAGTATGCGAAAATCAACAGTTAACTCAATTGCCTTTTATTCATAATTATTTTCATCAAAAGCATAATGCTACAATTGAAGAAAAAATGTACTTTCCCAATCAAAATAGTTTTAAACTTTCTTCCAAAATTTTATCAAGAAAATCTAAAGAAATTGTTTCAAAATATACTTGGCAAGATTGTAACTATACAATCTTATAAAATTGAAAATATTTTTTTAACTTAAATTGCTTTTACATTATGTTTGCAGCAGTTAAGGTCCTGTGGCCGAGTGGCTAGGCAGAGCTCTGCAAAAGCTTCCACAGCGGTTCGAATCCGCTCGGGACCTCTTTAAAACCTACAAGACTAGCCCTTTGTAGGTTTTTTTAATTTAAACATATGAAACATTCACAAATAATTGGAATAATTGCCTCAATTTTATTAATTGGCACCTGTTTTTTACCTTGGATTAAAGTTCCAGGCCAAAAAATTATCATTACCGGCTTACAAGGATTTATTAATGATAAATTCACTTTTGGTACTCAAATAAAGCCTCACACTTTTTTTGCTTTAATTGCCATTTTACTATTTGCAAAACAAACACTCTGGGCTAAAAGAACTAATATTTTTATTTGCTTTTTAAGTATAAGTTGGGCTTTAAAAAACTTTATTTTAATGTCAATCTGTCGACCTGAATGTCCCACCATTAAACCTGGATTATACTTGTTAGTTTTCTTTGCAAGCGTTATGCTATTAATGAGTTTACTACCAAAAATCAAAATTGAATCATGATATGAAAAAAATATTCTTCCTAATTTTCATCCTCATAATAAATTTTCAAATTGGATTTTCACAATACAATTTAAGATTAGTTGTAAATACAGTTGCAACTAAAGTTGAAGAAGATATATACGTTGCGGGAAATTTTAATAATTGGAATGCTAAAGATCCTAATTACAAACTAAAACCTTTTGCAGGTGGCAGAAAAGCGATTGTAATTAAAGATTTATCAGCAGGAAATTATGCTTTTAAATTCACCCGAGGCAGTTGGGATAAAGTTGAATGTGAAGCCGATGGTAGAGATATTGAAGATAGAATTGCTGAAGTAAATGGAGATATTGCTTTAGACTGCACTGTTAAAGGCTGGAAAGACAATTATCCTCAACGTCCAAAGCCTTATACAGCAAGTCCTCAAGTAAAAATTATAGATACTGCATTTTTTATACCTCAACTCAATAAAAAAAGAAGAATTTGGATTTATCTTCCGAAAAACTATGCATCTAGCAGTAAAACCTTTCCTGTTTTATATATGCATGATGGGCAAAATTTATTTAATCAACAAACTGCAAATTTTGATGAATGGAGAGTGGATGAAAGTTTAGATAGCCTTCAAAAGTTAACAGGAAAGGAATGTATTGTTATAGGAATTGATCATGGTGGAGATAATAGATTATCGGAATATGCTCCTTATGATTTTGAGTATAACAAAACAAAATTTATTGCACAAGGCAAATTATATGTTGATTTTTTAGCACAAACTTTAAAGCCATTTATCGATTCAAAATATCGTACAAAAAAATCATTCGAAAATACATTTGTTGCTGGAAGCAGCATGGGTGGCTTAATTAGTTTATATGCTGTAATGCAATACCCAAATGTATTTGGAAGTGCTGGAATTTTTTCTCCTTCGTTTTGGATTGCCAAACAAATGTATGCCGAAGCAGTAAGTTTTGTTAACCCCAACCCTATTAGACTTTACTTTTATGCAGGTGGAAAAGAAGATGCCAATTTAGTAAATGAAGTAAAAAAAATGGCTTCAATTTTTGAACAAAAACAAAACATTAAAGTATTTACAACTATTACAGAAATTGCTAAACACAATGAAAAATATTGGCAAATTGAATTCCCCAATTTTTATAATTGGTTGATGAATTAAATTGTTCTTATGAAAATATTGTTGAATATTTGTATGAAACAGCAAAGTCAAATTCATTCATTTTAAATAATTTTTATGTTAGATCAAATTTTATTAGCACTACATGGTATTTTACGATGGGCAATTATTTTATTACTCATTATAAATATTTCAAGAAGTTTATTACACAATAATAATCCATATAGTGCAAAAGATAGAAGTTGGAATGTAAGATTAGTCATCATTACACACATTACACTTTTAGTGGGTTTGTATCAATATTTTTTCGGACCAAAAGGATTGGCTTTAGTTAAAGCTTTTGGAATGAAGACTGTAATGAAAGATGCTCAACTTCGTTTTTGGGTTATTGAACATTTAACCGGAATGATAATAGCTATTGTTTTAATTACTATTTCAAGTTCTATTTCTAAAAAAGTTTTTGAATCTGATGCCAAAAAACATAGAAAATTATTTTGGCTATACGCTGTTGCATTATTTGTAATTTTTGCTTCTGTTCCTTGGCCTTTTAGATTTCATGAAATTCCTTGGTTTAGAGGATTGTATTAATAGTTTATATGCCTTTCTTTAGAAATTTTACATATTATATTGATAAACGTAAATGGAAATATATTTTCCTTTTAGTAACACTCGAACTTTCGAAAAATATTTACAATACTTCATTGTAGCCCTTATTTGATTTCTATATATCATAATTCGTAATTCGTAAAATCGTAAATAAAATGCCTCATTATATTTCTTTGGGAAAAATTCCACATAAACGCCACACACAATTTAGAAAACCAGATGGGAAATTGTATTCAGAACAATTATTTTCTACCGAAGGTTTTAGCAATGATTATTCTTTACTTTATCATTGCCATCCTCCAACACAAATTATAAAAACTGATGAACCCATTAATTTAGCCCCAAAAATTGCAGAAGAAAAAATGCTGAAACATAGAAGTTTTGAGGGTTTCAACATAAAACCAGAAGATGATTATTTACAAAGCAGAAAACCAATTTTAGTTAATAACGATTGTTATATTGTTTTAGCATCTCCTAAAAAAAGTACTACAAATTATTTTTATAAAAATGCTGATGCCGATGAAATGATTTTTATACATGAAGGTTCAGGAAAATTATTATCTCAATATGGTGAGCTTGAGTTTGGTTATGGAGATTATTTAATCATTCCTCGTGGCACTATTCATCAAATTCATTTTAATGATGAAAAAAACAGATTGTTTATTGTTGAAAGTTTTAGTCCTTTTCGTTATCCTAAAAGATATGTAAGTAAGTATGGACAGTTATTGGAAAATTCACCTTATTGTGAACGAGATATAAGAACACCAAAAAACTTACAAACTTTTGATGAGCAAGGAGATTTCATCATCAAAACAAAAAAGAAATCTATACTATATGGTTTACATTATGCCAATCATCCCTTCGATGTTATTGGATGGGATGGTTGTTGTTACCCTTATGCTTTTAGCATTCATGATTTTGAACCAATAACTGGTAGAGTGCATCAGCCACCACCAGTTCATCAAACTTTCGATGCTAATAATTTTGTAGTGTGTAGTTTTTGCCCAAGATTATATGATTATCATCCAGATGCAATTCCTGCTCCTTACAATCATAGTAATATTGATAGTGATGAGCTTTTATATTATGTTGATGGAGATTTTATGAGTAGAAAAAATGTTACCAGAGGCATGATGACCTTACATCCTGCAGGAATTCCTCATGGACCTCATCCTGGTGCTGTTGAAAAAAGTATTGGCAAAAAAGAAACAAAAGAATTGGCAGTAATGGTAGATACTTTTCATCCTTTACAATTAACTGAAGAAGCTATTCAAATTGAAAACATTGGCTATACGATGAGTTGGGCTGAATAAAAAAGAGGCTGTCTTAAAACAAACTTAACGTCCATCTGCTTTACACAAAGCTATACGATGAGACCTTGCTAGAAGAAAATAAAAAAAAGGAGTTTC
Organism: Chitinophagaceae bacterium; assembly: GCA_031364085.1. Classification (GTDB taxonomy): domain Bacteria; phylum Bacteroidota; class Bacteroidia; order Chitinophagales; family Chitinophagaceae; genus CAIVPM01. The sequence goes on along the minus strand of JANLVQ010000100.1, from coordinate 927 downwards.
AAATTTGAAACTTCTTTTTTTAAATTAAAATTTTAGATGCCTTACTGTAAGGCCATTATTAATTAATTGTTTTAAAGAATCAATTCCAATTTTTAAATGTCTTTCAACATATTCAGAAGTTACTTTTTTATCACTGGCTTCTGTTTTAACACCCTCAGGCACCATAGGGCTATCACTAACTAAAAGTAAAGCACCTGTTGGAATATGATTATAAAATCCAACCATAAAAATGGTAGCAGTTTCCATATCAATTGCATAAGCACGAACTTTTTTCAAATGATTTTTAAAATCATTATCATGTTCCCAAACTCGTCTGTTGGTTGTAAAAACTGTACCAGTCCAATAATCAACAGCATAATCTCTTATTGTTGTTGAAATAGCTTTTTGCAAAGCAAACGCAGGTAAAGCGGGTACTTCTGGTGGAAAATAATCATTACTTGTACCCTCTCCTCTTATTGCAGCAATGGGCAATATTAAATCGCCGAGTTTATGCTTTCTTTTTAAACCACCACATTTACCCAAAAACAATGCTGCTTTAGGTTGTATGGCACTTAACAAATCCATTACAGTAGCAGCTCCAGGACTACCCATGCCAAAATTAATAATCGTAATTCCTTTGGCAGTGGCACACTGAAATGGGCGATCTTTTCCTACTACTTTTACTTTATGCCATTTTGCAAAAAGTGCAACATAGTTGCTAAAATTGGTTAGCAAAATATATTCACCAAAATTTTCTAATACTTCACCAGTATATCGTTGAAGCCAGTTGGTTACTATTTCTTGTTTTGTTTTCATAAATTATTCTTATCCTTTAATTCTAAGCAATTAATATTGTAAAAGTAATTAAATAAGTTGTATAGCATCATAAATAAAGTCTTTATTTTTTACTTGTTTAAACTTAAAATCATATTTTGGAAAAACTATATT
>JANLVQ010000087.1:0-8698 GCA_031364085.1 Chitinophagaceae bacterium | reverse complement strand
TAATAAAGTATTGTATTGATAATTATACATGCACATACTATACAAATCACCAGCACCAGTTTTTGCAGTATCTCCAGCTGTATGATACCAACTCAAATCTTTATTTGGGTTGTTGACATTCCAAGATTGTGTAGGAAAATATGGAGGATAATTAAAATTTTCAGAAAGCACTCCACTCCCATTTATGGTTACATCATCTACAACTGTAGCTGCTCTGCTTAAAGAATATTTATGATCAACAGATTTGCTCCAAATTTTAAAAAAGTGTAAACTATCATCAGTTTTTGTTACTAAAAAATTATTCGATTTCCCTTTATAAATAATTTTTCCATTTCCAATTTTATCATTTACAGCATATAAAAATCCATTAACAGGAGTTCCAATATCATTAATATTACTATATGCAATGATCACAGAATCATTATTGCTATTCTGTTTCCATGTTAAATTGATGTTGTTACAATTTTTTATTGCTTTAAATGAATCAACAGTTGGAGTAATAAAATTATTTTTAAAATCAGTGGCTTTTTGTAAGGCTTTAAAAGCATTTAATCTGCCGGTGCCCAATAACCCTTTAAAATTGGTATTTAAAGAGTCAATATTATCAGTTGTAGAAAGCAAAATTTCTCTCACATCTGCAGCAGATGCAATTCCCACAAGTTTTGATGCTACTAAAGCTGCAACACCAACAACATGTGGACAAGCCATTGATGTTCCATGATCTCCAGCATAACCACCATAAAATGTTGTACTGATTACTTGAGATGCAGAACCATTACTATAATCACCACCTGGTGCAGCAATATCTACAGATGGTCCATAGGTTGAATAATTTGCTTTTTCATCTCTATTATTAGTTGCAGCAACACATATGACTCTTTCATATGAAGAGGGATAATAGGTTAATGATTTGCTTACATTGCCAGCTGCAAAAACAACTAATCCACCTTTAAGAGCAATTCCTCCACCATTATCTACAAAATAATCTATTGCATCTAATACAGAAATTTCATAAACATTTTCTGCTCTATAAGCCCAACTATTGTTGCTAATTGCAGCTCCTTTATCTGCAGCATAAATAAATCCTTCAGCAAAACCTCCTCCTCTATTTCCTTTAAATATTTGAATACTCATTAATCTCACTCCACTATTCACATTTCCATTTCCTCCTGCAATTCCACTTACACCAATATTATTATTGTTAACAGCAGCAATAGTTCCTGCAACATGAGTTCCATGATACCCCATAACAATAGTATCGTTATTATCAACAAAATTAAAACTTTTACCAACTGCAATATTTTGTGCTAAATCTGGATGATCCAATTGTATACCCATATCATGAACTGCTACTAAAACATTTGAATTACCAGTTTCAATATCCCAAGCTTGAACCAGTTTAATATCTTTTCCAATTTTACCGTTTGCTTGACCCGTATTATTAAAATGCCATTGTTCATTAAACCTTGTGTCGTTGGGTACAAACTCCACTCCCTCTGTATTGGTATCAAAAAGTTGTTTTGTATAAACTGGTTCAACAACTTCAAACAAACCCAATTTTTTTAATTCAAGATATATCTGTTTTACACTGTGAGTAGTATTGAAGTCTATGTTGTACCATAAATCCAATCCATATTTTTTATGTTGCTGTTCTAATTCAATATCCTTCAAAACATTTTTAAATAGTTGCTGAAATGAATTGAAATGATACGCTGTAGAAAGATTATTGAAAAATTCATTATTGGTAAAAGGATTTTCTTGTTGAATATTAAGTTTATCGAACTGATTTCGATAAAACTTAACTGAAATTTTTCCTGATTCAAAACTATTTTCATCTAAAGCCAATACATTTATTTGGGGCAAATTTTCTCGATAAATTTTGTTCTGAGAATAACATTTAAAAGTTGAAAAATGTAACAAAACTATTACTATAATAAAACGCATGAATTTGCTTTAGGTAATTCGTAAAATTAGAAGAAATTATGTTGAAATGAGATACCGTTCTTCTTTATTTCCTTAAAAAATAGATATAAGTTAAAAATAAATTAAAAAAAGATTAGAGAGATGCAGCGTTTTTTCAAATCCTTTGTCTATAATTGTACAATATTATTTAACCAAACAAAAAAACAAATGAGAAAATTATTTTCCCTTTTGGCTGGTTTTGTACTTTTTATAGGTACAATTCAAGCTCAAAACCGAACCATCTCTGGTAAGGTTACAGACGAAAAAGGTGCAGGTATTGCAGGAGTTACTATAACTGTAAAAGGTTCAACTTCTGGTACAACTACTGGTTCAGATGGAAGTTATTCATTTTCTGCCCCTTCAACTTCTAAAACTTTAGTGTTTACTTCAATTAATTTCTCTACTAGGGAACAGAATATCGGGTCGTCAAATTCTGTTTCAACATCTTTAACATCTAAAGATGATGCATTAAGTGAAGTAGTTGTTACATCTTTTGGAATTAGAAGAGACAAAAAAACACTTGGTTACTCAACTCCAACAATTTCAGCAGAAGATTTAACACAAGTTAGAAATTCTAACATTTCAAATGCCTTAGTAGGTAAAGTTGCAGGGGTAAGAACTCAAGGAGCTGGTGGTAGCTTTACAGGTTCATCAGTTTTAATTAGAGGTTATACTTCTGTTACCGGAAGTAGTGCTCCACTTTATGTTGTTGATGGGATGCCAATTGACAATGGTGGTGGTGGAACTGCTTTACAAAATGGAGCAACTTCATCAAATAGAGTTCTTGATATCAATCCAGATGATATTGAAGAAATGACAGTTTTAAAAGGTGCAGCAGCTACTTCTTTGTATGGTAGTCGTGGTGCTGGTGGTGTAATTTTAGTTACTACTAAAAAAGGTAAAAAGAAATCTAAAAACACTGTTGAAATAAACACTTCTTACAATATTGTACAAATTAACCGATTACCCGAATATCAAAACGAATATGCACAAGGTACGGCTAGCGTAGGTGCAACTCCTGGGGGTACTTATAATAATTTAAGTTCTCAGAGTTGGGGGCCGAGAATGATTGGCCAAACTGTTACCAATTGGTTTGGTAATCAAGAAGTATTAAAAGCTTATCCAAGTAATGTAAAAGACTTTTTCCAAAATGGTTATAACTTGCAAAATTCTGTAAGTTTTAGTGGTGGTGGAGATAAAACTTCATTCAGAGTATCTTATAATAATACAAGAGAAACTTATGTTGTAAGAACAAACGAATTGAGCAAAAATGTTTTAACAGCAAATTTAACTTCAGATATTTCTTCAAAACTTCAATTAACTACTTTTTTAAGTATTAATAATACTCAATCAAACAGATCTCAACAAGGTAATCAGTTATCGAATCCTGTATTTAGATCTTGGTTTATTCCTAGAAGTTATGATTTAACGGGCTCACCATACTATACATCAAATGGAAATCAATCGTTTTTTGCTGGTGAAGACAACCCTTATTGGAGTGTAGAAAATGTGAGATTTAATGATGAAGTAAACCGTTTCTTTGGTAATGCAGGTTTAAAATATCAATTTAATAATTGGCTAAATGCTAATTTAAAAATTGGAGGCGACGTGCAATCTTTCAAAGCACATGGTTTTGATGAAATAGGATTACGTGGTGGTGGTAATACAAGCTCAGGAGGAACAGGCGGCATTTTAGATGCTCGTAATTATTCGAGAAGTTGGAACTCCTATTTAACTATTAATGCACAAAAACAATTTGGCAAATTCAACATATCAGGAACTTTGGGTAATGAGATAGTGGATAATTATTCAAGTTCAATGCAAGTTAGAAATACCGGACTTGCAATAAAAGGTTTCGACCATATTAGTAATGCAACAGTATTAAATATACCATCAATTGGAACCTCACAATCAAGAACTTTGGGTGTTTTTGGAGATTTAAATATTGAATATAATAGATGGTTATCATTAAACGTAAAAGCACGTAACGACTGGTTATCTACTTTACCTACTGGTGCAAGATCAATATTTTATCCTGCTGCTGCTTTAAGTGCTGTTTTAACAGATGCTGTACCATCTTTAAAATCCAAAGTTTTATCATTCTGGAAAGTACGTGCTAACTATGGCGTTGTTGGTAGAGGTGCACCAGTTTACAGAACAGATAATTATGCTACAACAGGTGGTGCGGCTGATGGTTTTGGTCCTTCAATTTTGTACCCTTTTAATGGAGTTACAGGATATACCATAAGCAATGCTGCTGGTAATGTAAAATTAAAACCAGAGTTTACCACTGAATGGGAAATTGGTACTGATGCAAGATTTTGGGATGATAGAATTAGATTAGAAGTGAACTACTATCAACGTAAATTAACAGAAGGTTTATTTCCTGTACCTACATCTGCTTCGTCTGGTGTAACAACTGTATTCCAAAATGCAGGTGAAATTGAAACCAAAGGTTGGGAAGTTAGTTTAGGCATAACTCCAATCAAAACAAAGAATTTTTCTTGGAATATTGAAGCAAATTATACTCAATTCAGAAGTATAGTAACCAAGTTAGCACCAGGTGTGAGTCAAATTACTTTGGCTGGTTTTGTAACACCAAATGTACGCTTAGTTGAAAATGAAGATTTTGGAGTAATTTTTGGTAATAAATATCAGACACATGCTAATGGCAAAATGCTCTTAAACGCTCTTGGTTTACCATTACCATCTTCAGGCGTGTTTAAAATAGGTAATTCAACACCTATTTATACAATGGGCATTACCAATACATTCACATATAAAATGTTTACACTCGATGTTTTATTTGATATTAGAAATGGTGGTGATATGTATAGTAGAAATTTGGCTGATTTAAGAAGAAATGGTGTTGTAATTGAAACAGCTGCCTTGCCACGTTTTGATAAAGATAATACTACAGCTTTATCCAATTATCAATTTAATGGTGTAGATGCAGCTGGTAATGCAGTTAATATCCCTATTAGAGCAGAACAATATTGGGGAAATGCAGGTAAATATGTAGCTGCAGAAGGCTTTATGGTAAATACCAGTTGGTTTAGAGTTAGAGAGGCTAATTTAACTATGCGATTACCAAAAAGCGTTGTAGATAAAACACCATTTGGTGCAATTGAATTTGGTATTTTTGGTAGAAATTTATTTATTTCTGCACCAGATTATCCACATCTTGATCCAGAGCAAAATGCTTTAGGTGCCAGTAATTTTCAAGGGTTAGAGTTTAATGCAAATCCATCAACTAGAACATTTGGTTGTAACTTACGTTTAACTCTATAACCTATTATTAACCAAATAAAATATTTCAAAATGAAAAAATTATTATTATATGTTTCTGCAGGGTTATTAATAGGAAGTATTAGCTCTTGCCAGAAATATCTTGACATTAATCAAGACCCAGATCAAATTATTGAAACAAAAGCACCCATGGATTTATTGCTGACTAATGTAACAGTAAATACCGGTTTTGCCAGTGGTAGCGATTTATTTCGATACCCAGCTTTAATTATGCAACAATTTACTGCACAAACCCAAGGTGGTGAAGTGCAAACTCAGCAATACGAAAAATATTTACTTCAAAGTGCTGATGTAAATAATTTGTGGAGCACATTTAATGCAACTACATTAAATGATATTGAAATAATTATTGCTCAATCAACAGCAAATAATTCGCCTCATTATCGTGGTGTTGCCAAATTACTAAAAGCATATAATTACCAACACTTGGTAGATGCTTTTGGCAATATACCTTATAGCGAAACTCAAAAAACAAGTGGAAATACATCACCAAAATATGATGATGCAGCAGCAATTTATACTTCATTACTTACTTTAATTGATGAAGGAATTGCCGACTTAAATCAAGCAACTTCTGCTTTTGCACCTAGTACTAATAGCATGATTTATTCAGGATCATTTGCTACTAGAAAAGCCAATTGGATAAAATTTGGAAACACATTAAAATTGCGTTTATTAATTCACTCATCTAAAATTGATAATGCAGGCACAGTTTCTAAAATCACAGCTTTAGTTAATAATCCAGCTACAACTTTCTTTGCTGCTAACGCCGATAATTTTGAAATGCCTTTCTTTAATGTTCAAAATCGTCAAAATCCAATTCATCAATTCGAAATTTCTCGTCCAAACTATTTATTTGGAAATAAATTTATGATTGATAGAATGAATGCAAGATCAGATCCACGAAGAGCTACTTATTTTGTTCAATTCCCTGCTGGTTCTGGAAATTATGCAGGTGGAATTTCTGGAGATCCTCAGTCACAAAACTATTCCAGAATGCATACCTATTTAAGAGGTGGAGCTAGTGGAGGTGTACCAACTGGATCTGGTGCATACAATCCATTACCAGCTAATACACCTGCTGGTATTACTTATGATGGAACTGCAGCTATTAGAATGTTAACTTTTGCTGAATACAATTTTATTCGTGCAGAAGCTGCTGTTTATGGTGCTCCAGGTGTTGCTCAAACTTTCTATCAAGCAGGTATTACAGCTAGCATGCAAGCAGCTGGTGTTGCAGCTGTTGATATTACAACTTACTTAGCAACTAATGGTATTTTAACAGGTAGTACAGCAAATATGGTTAGCCAAATTATTGCTGAAAAATATATTGCTAGTTATGGTGTAATGCAAGAATGTTGGTCAGACTGGAGAAGAACTGGTTACCCAGCAATTAGTATTGTTGGTAATGCAGTTACTCCTCAAATTCCAAGAATTTTACCTTACCCACAAAGTGAGGCTGATGCAAATAGGAGTTTTCCAGGTCAAAAATCTGATTTGTTCTCAACAGCAAATAGAACTTTTTGGGATAAATAATTTATCATCAAATTTTAAAAAAACCAGTTGCAACTTGTAACTGGTTTTTTTATTTAAGATTTTTTTTTATTTTAATTTGCAATATGAACTAACTTCTTTACTTTCATAGCTTCCAAAACGGATTTTTTTATCTTGATTAAATGTTATTTGATGAAAACCAAAAATTATTTGACCCCTTTTTTATTTACATTATTTTTTTTCTTGATTGCTTGTAGTATTCAAAAACAGCCACTAAGCTCTAATCAGAATAATACAACCACAAATTCTGCAAATTCCAATGCTAATGCCATGCCATCAGATGTAAATTCAGCAACCCCAACAATAAAGGAAGAAAATAAGGTTTTAAATACTTTATTTAATCCACCAAAAAAAAGGAACCCCTAAACATTATTTTTTTTTCAATTAGAAAATTCTGTATTGCTCTTAATAAGTAAATACAGAAATTAAAAATCTGAAACTAACAAAAATTTATTCTTTTCTTTAAGATTATCATCTTCATAAAGTTCAAAAGAGAACCAACCGGCTTTAATGAAATTAGATTTTTCGAGTATTAAAAAATCAGATTTAATATGTTTAATTTTCAATACTTCTTCATTTTTATCATCATAACAAATTAGTTTGTATTTATGTTTTTTGTATAATGGAATTTGAATTGCAACATATCCTTTTGTTGCTGTATAAACATATTCAGAAGGCTGCCAAATAGGATCAGGGATAAATTTTTTCCAAACAATAATATCATTTTCATAAGCATAAATTGTATCTTTTGTTTTTGCAATTATGGAATCTTTAAATTTCGAAAATGACTTTTCATCTAAGATTTTATATAAAGAATCTGCTTGTCGATAATAAACTAAATACATTTTTTTTGTTGGAAGAGGAGCTATGAAAATTGAATCTAATAAATGAATTTTTGGCTTGTCATTTTTTTTTGTGACAGCATCTTTAAACATAAAATTATTTGTTACAATTTTATTGCTATCAGTTGTTGAAATAAATGGTTCATTAATCGTGATTAATCTATTTAATCGAATCGGATCTGCAATTTTTGAATTAATTATTGGGTTTCGACTAATGCTACCTTTAGTTGGAGTTTTAGAAATTGTGAATGCATAATTTCCATCGTCAATTACAAATAAAATTCTATAATAATTTTTTAGTTGAGGTAAATAATCATCATCAACATAAGCATTCTCTGGAAGTTCTGGTGATAATGAAGAGAAAATAGTTTTGAAATATTTTAAACTATCATAAGATTTTTGAATAGTTATTTGAGTGCAATTTGCAAAAGAGTTTTTCCAATAAACTCTAACTTTCGATTCAGTTAATTCGTTTACTTGAAAATCTGGCAAAGCCAATTGAGCATTCGATTTTAATGCTATTGTAAAAAAAATTAGAACAACAATACTTCTCATATCAACAAATATAATTTTTATAGATAAAAGTTGAAAACAAAAAAGCTGCTTTTTACAAAGCAGCTTTTTAATATCTTATTTAGTCCCTTTTTAAATCACATTAAAATTGATTAGTCAGCTAAACTTGGTTTAATTCTCCAAATATCATAATTATCAAAAATTCTTTTTAAATCACTATTACCAGCATTTGAGGAAAAATAAATATAACCATCTGCCCCAAATTCAGGTAATGAATTCCAAGTTTTCCCTGATGTTAATTGTTTAACATTCCCCCCAACTGCATTCATTAAAAAAAGATGTTGTGAATTATCTTGATTAGGTTTTAAGTCTTCTTTTCGTGAATGTTTTTGAAATACGATCCACTTGCCATCTGGAGAAAATTTAGGCCATTGATAATTAAAATTACCACTACTAAGTTGGGTTTGTTGACCAGTTGTTAAATCATAAGTAAAAATTTGAGAATACAGTCCAACCAT
>JANLVQ010000052.1:0-5121 GCA_031364085.1 Chitinophagaceae bacterium | reverse complement strand
AATTAGCAACACTATCATTAAACATTTTAATTATTTTTCAGAAAAAAATTTAGTTAGTTTAGTTAAAGAATTATACAAACAACCAAAAAGAGAGTTTCAATATGTAGCCATTGAATTAATAGCTTTTCATAAAAAATATTGGACAAAAGAAACTATTGATCTTGCAGAATTTTGCTTAATTCATAAAAGTTGGTGGGATTCTGTAGATCATATTGCATCATTGATTCTTGGCCCATACTTTAAAAAATTTCCAGAACAAATAATGCCTTTTACAAAAGCTTGGAATGAAAGCGAAAACTTTTGGTTACAAAGAAGTAGCATTATGTTTCAAAAATCTTACAAACAAGAAACTGATACCGAACTAGTGAGTAAATACATTTTAAACGTTAAAGAGAATAAAGAATTTTTTGTTCAAAAAGCTATTGGCTGGGCTTTAAGAGAGTATGGAAGAACAAACCCATCATGGGTAAAAAAGTTTGTAGAAAAAAATAACCTTACTGGTTTAAGTGCAAGAGAAGCTTTAAGAAGAATTGAATAATTACATTTGTTTAGTCAATATCTTTTTCCCTTAACTTCAACAAATCAAATACCAACACGTTTATGAATATTAAATTTCGTTTAACTGTAATGAGCTTTCTACAATTATTTGTTTGGGGAGCATGGCTTATTACTATTGGCACATATTGTGTAAATGCAAAGCATTGGTCGTTTCCTGAATTTGGAGCAATTTTTTCAACTCTAGCAATAGCATCTATTTTTATGCCACCTATTATTGGCATTATTGCAGATAAGTGGATGAATGCTGAAAAGCTTTATGGCATTCTGCATATTTTATATGGTTTGGTTTTGTTTTATGTACCTTTTGTTGATGATCCCAATACACTTTATTATGTAATATTAGTTGCAATGATTTTTTATATGCCTACTATTTCTCTTTCAAATTCTACATCGTACATTATTTTAAAAAATTTTGGTTATGACGTGGTAAAAGTTTTTCCACCAATCAGAGTTTGGGGAACAATTGGTTTTATAGTTGCGATGTGGATGACCAACTTAACAGGTAGCAAAGCCAATGCTAATCAATTTATCATCGGTGGTGTAGGAGCAATTATTTTAGGATTATATGCTTTTACTTTACCAAAATGCCCTCCACTTAAATCAATAGGTAAAAATGCTAGCTGGACAGAACAACTGGGGTTAAATGCATTTAAATTATTTGCCAATTATAAATTGGCATTATTCTTTGTTTTCTCTATGTTATTAGGTGCTGCACTACAACTCACCAATATGTATGGAGATCAGTTTTTAGATAGTTTTAAAAGTGTTCCAGAATATGCTGATTCGTTGGTTGTGAAATATTCTACCATCATCATGTCTATCTCTCAAATATCAGAAACACTATTTATTTTAACTATTCCATTTTTCTTGAAAAAATTTGGCATAAAAAAAGTAATGTTATTTTCAATGATAGCTTGGGTACTTCGTTTTGGGTTGTTTGCTTATGGAAATCCTACAGATGGATTATGGATGATTATACTTTCGTGTATTGTATATGGAATGGCCTTTGATTTTTTCAATATTTCAGGATCTCTATTTATTGAAACAAGTACAGATGCAAAAATAAGGTCAAGTGCTCAAGGATTATTTATGATGATGACCAATGGAATTGGTGCATACTTAGGAAGCAAAATAAGCAGCTATGTTATTGGCAAATATTTTATTTTACCCAATCAATCTACAAATTGGACATCAACATGGTTGGCTTTTGCTATTTATGCTTTTATAGTAGGAATATTATTTCTGGTTTTATTTAAACACAAACACGACCCCAAAGTTGTTGAACAATATGCTCATTAAATAGGCAAAGCTGTAAGAAATAAATCTTACAGCCTTTGTTTGTATGTTAATTGTTTTACCCTACAAATGCTTTGTATAATTCACAATTACCTGAAGAGGTAATGTGATAATTTTCATTAGGAAAAATAATAAAACTTTCGCCACGTTTTACCGAAAAATTAATACCATTACCATTTACAACTGCACCTCCTTCAATAACAATAAATATTTCAGGTGATGTTGATAATGCCTGATAAGAATTATTTTCTGATAAATTAATTTTAGCAATATCAAAATCATCAACAGGACAATCATACAAAGTTTCAACACCAGCTCTTAACGTTCCCTTCAAAATATTAGGAGTTAAAGACTCAAACAATGTATGTTTCATTAGCTCTGGCACATCAATATGTTTCGGAGTTAAGCCACCTCGTAATACATTATCACTATTGGCCATTAATTCAATATTCTGGCCTTCTAAATATGCATGTGGTACACCAGCAGATTGAAAAATACCCTCGCCTTTTTGCAAGCAAACTATGTTATATAAATAAATAGAAAAAACACCTTTATCAATATTTTTAATTTCATCCCCTTCATTAAAAAGTTTACAAACCCACCAACCTGGATGAGTTTTATTTAATTCTCCATTTGCCTTTTTACGAATTTCTTTTTTAACTAAACTCATCAAAATAGTATCAACTTCTTCTTGTGGAAGCTCCATCATGAATTGATATAAAGATTGTAATCCTTCTCTTTTTAAAATATGCAAAAGCACATTAAATTCTTTAATATCAGTTAATCTATTTTCTATTTCTTTTAAACTTAAAAAACCATGTAATAACCAAAACTCACTTAGAGCAATCATGACTTCAGGCTTATGATTTTTATCTTTATAGTTTCTGTTGGGTGCATTAATGGGTATTCCTGCAGCCTCTTCTCTTTCATAACCTTTAATTGCTTCTTCTTTAGTAGGGTGAACCTGAATAGAGAGCATGTCTTTAACATCTAAAACTTTATACAAGTAAGGAATTTCTCCAAATTTCTCTTGAATTTGTTTTGATAGTATTTGTTCTGGGTATTGCTGAATTAATTCGTGTAAACTATATTTTTTTTGATCTATTTCTAGAATTGAAGGTGCTGATGGATGAGCTCCTAACCAATATTCAGCACAAGGTTTATTATCTTTATTTTCAAAATTTAATAAATTAGGAATAAAACTGTATCCACCCCAGGCATAATGCTGAACTTTACCATAAAGTTTATAAATTTTTTGTTGCAAGAAACTACGCATAACAGATGAATAAAAAAACAAATAACCAATATAAAGGAACTCTAGGGGAAAACATTGCCACTAATTATTTAATAGAAAATGGTTTCGTAATTCTAGAACGTAATTGGAGATATAAACATTGTGAAGTAGATGTTATTTGCCAAAAAAATAACATTTTACACTTTATTGAAGTTAAAACTAGACTTACCAATCAGTTTGGAAATCCTGAAGAGAGTGTGAATGAAAAAAAAATGAATGCACTGAAAAAAGCTGCAGAAGAATATTTAAACCAAAATACTACTTGGAATTTGCTTCAATTTGATGTAATAGCTATTAAACTGAATGGAGAAAAAATTGAAGACCTTTATTTTATTGAAGATGTATTTTTTTAGAACAAAAAAGCCACTTTAAAAGTGGCTAGTATTTTAATTAGTATTCGTCTTCGTTAAACATAAAATCATCTTGGCTAGGATAGTCTGGCCATATATCTTCAATACTTTCATAAATCTCATCCTCGACATCGAGTTCTTGTAAGTTTTCAACAACTTCAATTGGGGCACCACTTCTAATAGAATAATCAATAAGCTCATCTTTAGTAGCAGGCCAAGGTGCTTCTTCTAAGTAACTAGCAAGTTCTAGAGTCCAAAACATATTTTAAAAAATTTGTGCAAATGTAATTGTATAAACGAGACTACCAAATGCTTTATTTTACAGCTTAATTAGTTTAATTAAATTATTAATTAAGTGCCTGATATTCAGGTTATAAAATAATATTTTGAGAAAATATTATTTACAAGAATTAATTCCTCTGCTAAAAATTAAGGTTTGTTATAGAATTTTTTCATTTCGTTTGCCATTTCATTTGCATTTGAATTAGAGCCTTTCGCAAGGGATTTAATTATTCGTTCACGAGTATTCTCATCTTTATTCTGGCTAATTTTAAACACATGATCAATTTGTACAACTTCAATTTCAAAAGCAACAATAGCTTGCATTAAATTACTTACATATTGAGGATCCATATTTTCTACTAATGAAGGAGAATGATGATTATTTTCAAATTTGCTAGTAAGCTTTTCTAAAAGATGTAATAACTGCACTTCTTCTAAAAATTTCAATTTACCTGAAGCATGAACAGCCTTATAATTCCATGTACTTGCAATATTTTGTTGTTCATAATTGGTTGCACTTACATAAGAGTGACTACCAGTAAAAATTACTAAAACTTGATTATTTTTTTCGAAAGCAATTGTATGAAGCTGATTTCTCATCACATGACCCACAAAAAATAATGTATCATTTCTATTTTCAATTAATATGGGTACATGTGTTGCTACTGGTTTTAAATTTTCATCAACACCACAAATCATAACAAAAGGGTGTTCGTGCATAAAATCAAAAACTTCTTGATTTAGGTGAGCTTTAAAATGTGGTATGTGGTACATATAATTAAATTAAACAAAACTTAATATCAAATGTAAAAATATTGCTAAACATATTGGTCCTAATTTAAAAGGTAGCTTATCAGAGTATTTTCGTAGCATGAAGAATTTTTTATTTTTTTGTTTTTTGTTCAACTTCAATACTGTTTATGCTGCAACCATTAAAGGCACAGTTACCGATAAAAATAAAACTCCACTAGCTTATGCTTCAATATTAATTAAAGGAACTGAAATAGGAACAACATCAAATTTACAAGGAATATTTTCTTTAAATGTAACCGATGGTAATTACACATTAATTTGTCAGCATATTGGTTTTAAAACTGTGGAAAAGAAAGTAAAATTTAAACATGGTGAATCCACATTAGATTTTATTTTAGAAGAACAACAGTATACTTTAAATGAAGTTACTATTTCAAATAATGGTGAGGACCCTGCATATGAAATTATAAGAAATGCAATTAAAAAAAGAGAAGTTCATTTAAACGAATTAACTAAGTTTCAGTGTGAAGTATATATAAAAGGTTTAATACAACTAAGAGATTATCCAAAAAAATTCTTAGGAGAAAA
>JANLVQ010000004.1:0-3439 GCA_031364085.1 Chitinophagaceae bacterium | reverse complement strand
AATGAAATGTTGTATAATAATATTTGAATGGTAATAACCAATTAATAAAGTTTTAGCGGTACTAATTAATAAAAAAGCCTCAATAAATTGAGGCTTGAAATACTTATTATGAAAGATTACATTAAAGATTGTATTTTTTTATCTAAAACACTTTTAGGAACTGCACCAATTTGTTTATCTACAACTTGTCCGTTTTTAAAAAACAAAATTGCAGGTATTGATGTGATACCAAAGTTTGTACTAATGTTTGAGTTATTATCTACATTAACTTTTCCTATGTTTACTTTTCCTGCATATTGAGTTGCTAATTCTTCAACAACTGGTCCAATTGCTCTACAAGGTCCACACCACTCTGCCCAAAAATCAACTACCGATAATTTATCGCTTTCTAAAACTTCTTTCTGAAAATTTGCGTCTGTAAATTCTGCTGCCATAATATTAATTTTTAATGATTGATAAATAACAAATTTTATTCCATTAATGTTTTGAAGTTGTTATTGCTTGTATTTTTTCTAAAAATAGTAAATTGAATTGAATTACTGACAAAACAACCGATAATCATTTATTATCTGGCAATAAATTCAGTTAATTTCTTTTTATCTCTTAACTTAAATGCCAAATTTAAAGCTGGAGTTCTTGTGGTTGGATTAAAAGTGGGATGAATATTTAATGATAAATCATTGCTCACATCAAAATCTTTTAAATGACCAAATACCGTTGCATCTGCAACATTCAATCCCCAAACAATTAAAAACCATAAAACAGAATAATCTCTATCTCTTCTTGCAGCATTACGTAAAGTTTGGATAGCATTGATATCTGCTCTTTGATATTTTATGTCTAAAGTTTTATATCTAGTGCTATCATAACCACCATCTGCACTTGCAGCTAACCTTGCATCGTAAGCATATTTGGCTTCTTTATAAACATTGTTATTATAAAAAAAAGTTATAGTTGGAATAGATAAAGCACCATACACTAATGGAATTTTCCAATATTGCTTGTTATAAGCTTGTCCCCAGCCTGGTAAAATTAAAGATCGATTGGTTGCTTTTTTGGGATTGTGTTTTTCTTTTGAAACTACTATAGTTTGTTTTGGTTTGGCAGTTGTTGTATCTGAAGTTTGAAAATGGATTATTGTATTTTCTTGAGCATCAATTTTAAAACTTAAAGCACAAAAAATAATTAGAAAGAGAAGTAAGTTTTTGAAAGGATATTTTGAAAGATCTGCCAATTAATAATTATTTAAAGCATTAACTAATTACTACATTCATCAAATCAAGTATTTTATTTAATTCTTGAATACTATAATAATCTACAGAAATACTGCCATGTCCACTTTTGTTGTGAGATAATTTTACTTTGGCTCCAAAATGTGAAGCCAAAGTATCTTCAATTTTTTTATAAGTAGGAGGAAGGGTATTTTTGGAAGATGAACTTGAAGATTTTGCAGTATCGTTTTTATATAGTTTTCTTACCAATTCTTCAGTTTGACGAACACTAAGTTGATTGGTTTTTATTTGATTAAAAACATATAGTTGTTTGTCTATAACATCAACAGAAACTAATGCCCTTGCGTGGCCCATCGAAATGGTTCCACTTCTTACAGCCAATTGAATATCTGGTGGAAGTTTTAATAAACGAACATAGTTTGTTACTGTACTTCTTTCTTTACCCATTCGTTCTGCTACTTTTTCTTGAGTATATTCTAGCTCATCCATCATCCTTTTATAACTCAATCCAATTTCAATGGCATTTAAATCTTCTCTTTGTAAATTTTCAAGTAAAGCCCATTCTAAAAGTTCATTATCATTTGCTTGACGTATGTATACGGGTACATCTTTTAATCCTGCAATTTTCGATGCTCTATATCTTCTTTCACCAGTAATTAATTGATATTTTCCATTAGCAGATATGCTCACTGTTAGTGGCTGAATAATATCATGCATTTTTATAGAGGTTGCCAATTCACTTAATGCTGTTTCATCAAAATCTCTACGAGGTTGTTTAGGATTAATAGTAATTTGATCAATTGGAATACGTGTAGATTTTACTGCTTCATATGCAGCAGCACTAGGAAAATTTGATGCTGTTGTTCTTAAATCTGCATCTATATTTTGAAGTAAAGAACGAATGCCTTTACCTAATAATTCTTTATTTTGTTTTGGTGAACTCATTTAGTATTTCTCTTTTTTAATAAACAATTTACAATTAAACTTTATTCTAAAATTCTTTCAGCATTACTCATTTTAGTCATGTTGTTTTTTTGTAAAATTTCTTTAGCTAAATTTAAATAATTAATGGCCCCCTTACTTTCAGAATCATATAATATAGCTGGTTTTCCTACACTTGGAGCTTCACTTAATCTGGTATTTCTATGTATTAAAGTGTCAAAAACCATTTCATCAAAATGCTTTCTAACCTCACTCACTACTTGATTACATAATCTTAATCTTCCATCATACATGGTCATTAATATGCCTTCGATTTGTAAATCAGGATTTAAACGACTTTGAACAATTTTTATGGTATTCAATAATTTACCCAAACCTTCTAAAGCAAAAAACTCACATTGTACTGGAATTAAAACACTATCAGCTGCAACCAGAGAATTTACAGTGATTAAACCTAGCGATGGGGAACAATCAATTACAATAAAATCATATTTATCTCTAACAGATTCCAAGCAATTCTTCATTACATTCTCTCTGTTAGGATAATTAATCATTTCAATTTCTGCACCAACCAAATCCATTTGTGAAGGGATAATATCTAAACTTGGAATTTCAGTTTTTAAAATAACATCGGCAGCTGGTGTATTATTTGCCATACAATCGTACAAGCTATTTGTAATATTATGTAAATCGAATCCAACCCCTGTTGTACTATTAGCTTGTGGATCTGCATCTACCAAAAGGGTTTTAAATTCAAGCACTGCCAAACTTGCTGCTACATTAATTGCAGAAGTTGTTTTACCTACTCCACCTTTTTGATTGGCTATACCAATAATTCTTGCCATATTAAAATTCTGTATTGTTAGTTAAATCTAATCAAGAGTTGCAAATGTAAATATATCCTTGTGTTTTTAAAGACTTACAAAAAAGAGATATTAACAATATTAAATAAAAATTGCGTTTAATTGTTCTCCTTTTTCTTTATTCTGAAATATTATTAACAAAATTGATTCAGTTGAAGTATTAAATCTGGATTTGGACAATTTTTTGCATATTTTCCCTCTTGAGAAAGGGCACAAACTCCAGAATAATCTCCTGAACAATTTTCTAAATCATTAATTATTTGAAAGTGCAGGTGTGGTGGCCAATTACCATTTTCTGAAGGATTACCAAAATGTGCAAAATGTTCGCCTTTTTTAATAGATGTTCCTTTTTCTAAATGATTTATATCTTTCAACGAGAGATGACCATATAATGTATAAAAA
>JANLVQ010000001.1:0-2019 GCA_031364085.1 Chitinophagaceae bacterium | reverse complement strand
ATTTTATACTTCCAGGACAAATTGGTTTTTCTATTTTATTTTCTACATTATTTGGTGTGGCTTTTACCTTTTATAAATTACGATAGCAGTTGGTATTAAAACGGTTTTATGCATCACCCATCAATCGTTTAAACATTTTATTTGGTATAGGTTTTAGCCGATTAGTGTTTCAAATAATAAATGTTATTGTATTAGTTATAGTAGGAAAATATTTATTAGGATTTACATTGGCACATGGGTTTATTACTTTTATCGAAATCATGTTTTTAACCATTTTTATGTTGCTGATGTTAATGGGTATTGGCTTAATTTTTTCAAGCATTGTAAAAACAGATTCTACCATTCCTTTACTTATTAATTTATTTAGCTTACCTCAAATTTTACTTTCAGGTACATTTTTTACAATAAATGTTTTTCCTGCTTGGATGCAAACATTATGTAAGCTTTTACCTTTAACACATTTTAATATAGCCATGCGTAAAATTTCGTTTGAAGGTTTAGGAATTTTAGATTGTTGGGATAATATTGCTGTTATTGGTATTTGGTTTATTGTGGTGTATGCTTTAGTGTATAAATTTTTTAAATGGGAGTAGGGGGTAATTATAAATTGTGAATTGTAAATTATTAATGATGAATATGGGATTGTTGTTTTTATATAATTATCAGTTTTAAATTTTTAATTATATTTTATTACTAATAACTGTAAACCCAAAACCCCAAACCCAAAACTCTAAACTAAAAACATGAGAGATTTATCTTGGAAAAAAATTGATTCGAAGTATATTTTACAAGATACTTGGGCAACTATAAAAGCAGATACTTGTCAACGACCTGATGGTAAAATTATAGAGCCTTATTATGTGTATGAATTTCCTGATTGGGTTACAGCTTTTGCTTTAACCACAGATGGAAAAGTTATTATTGAACGACAGTTTAGATATGCATTAGGACAAACTCATTTTGAACTTCCAGGTGGTTGTGTTGATAAAACTGATGCAACATTACAAGATGCAATTGCCAGAGAATTATTAGAAGAAACAGGCTATGCTTTTAGTAATTATGAATTTATGGGCACGTCATCAGCAAACCCTTCTACCAATAGTAATTTAATGCATTATTTTTTAGCAACAGGTGGAGAAAAAATAGCTGAACAAAACTTTGATGAAGGTGAAGATATTGAAGTGTATTTAATGACTATTGATGAAGTCATTGAACTTGTGAATACACAACAAATTATTCAAAGCATGCACCTTGACTTGATTTATAAAGCTCTAATAAAGTTGGGGAAATTGAAATTTGTATAGAGAATTATTCCTCTCCATTACTTTTAGAAAATCTTTTGATAATTCCTCGTCCACTTTCTCTGATAAAAGTTACTATTTCATCTCTTTCATCACTTGCACTTATTTCTTCTTCAATATATTCTAATGCTTGAGAAGTGTTTAAACCTTTGTTATAAATAAATCTGTAAATATCTAAGATATGGTTGATTTGATTTACAGAAAATCCTCTTCTTTTTAATCCAACACTATTCACTCCTCCATAACTTAATGGGTTACGAATGGCTTTAATATAAGGTGGTACATCTTTACTCACTAAAGATCCTCCTGCAATAAATGTATGCTGACCAATTTGCACAAATTGATGCACAGCACTTACACCACCAATTACAACCCAGTCTCCAATGTTTACATGACCAGCAACCTGAACACTATTACTCAAAATAACATTATTACCAATGCTACAATCATGAGCAATATGGCTATAAGCCATCAATAAACAATTATTACCAACATTCGTTTTTCCTCTTTCATCTGTGCCTCTATTAATTGTTACAAATTCTCTAATGGTAGTATTGTCTCCAACTTCAACAATAGTTTTTTCTCCAGCAAATTTTAAATCTTGTGGTACAGCACTAATTACAGCACCAGGAAAAACTCTACAATTTTTACCAATTCTACTACCATCCATAATAGTTACATTACTACCAATCCAAGTGCCTTCACCAATTTGTACATC
>JANLVQ010000074.1:0-2525 GCA_031364085.1 Chitinophagaceae bacterium | reverse complement strand
GTGCTACATTCATCTTGCCCCAAATTGCTTTAGAATAAGGTGTTAGCTTTTCAATTCTAGAAATAATTTCTTCACTCACATTTGGTTCGAATAATGATGGCATAAAGTTTTAATTTAAAAAAATTAATTCATCTTCACTTCAAATAATAATGGCCAGTTTTTACCTGTAATATAAAAAGTTTGTTTTTGTTTATTGTAAGCAATACCATTGAGTACAGCATCTTGGTGTAAGTTAGGCATGTATTGATTCATTAATCCACTAAAATCATATTTTGCCATTACTTTTCCTTGTTTAGGGTCTATTTTAACTATGTATTTTTTTAGCCATACATTGGCATAAATAAAGCCATCAACATATTCTAGTTCATTAATGTTTGCAAGTGGTCCATACTCATCAAAAATGGCAACAATATTTTCTTCGGCAAATGTGTTAGTATTTCTATAATATAAATTATTACTGCCATTACTCATGATAATTTGTTTGCCATCATTCGTCATACCCCAACCTTCTCCTTTATAAGAAAATTCTTGAAGTTTTTTAAATGATTTTGCATCGTACACAAAACATTTTTCTTCTTTATAAGTTAGTTGAAATATTTTACTATTGATAATAGTAATACCTTCTCCAAAATATTTTTTATCTAAATCTATTTTTTGAATATCCTTTCCAGAAATCAAGTTAATCTTGCTCAATTTACTAGTTCCATATAATCCTGTTCCTTCAAAAAGTATACTATCTCTATATTCTAAACCTTCAGTAAATGAACTTTCGTTATGTGGATATTGGTTGATGATTTGAATGCTTGATTGTTGTATTGTAGCAGGAGGAACAATAGTTTCAGAAGCAGAATTACTGTTACAAGAAATGATAACTATCAATCCTAATATGATAAATGATATTTTTTTCATTGATTTAAACATTAAATCTAAAGTGCATAATATCTCCATCTTTAACTATATATTCTTTTCCTTCAATTCTTAGTTTGCCAACTTCTCTGCAAGCTGCTTCGCTTTTGTATTGTACAAAATCATTGTAGCTAATTACTTCTGCTTTTATAAATCCTTTTTCAAAATCTGTATGAATAACACCTGCAGCTTGAGGAGCTTTCCAACCTTTATGTATAGTCCATGCTCTTACTTCTTGTACTCCAGCAGTGAAATAAGTATCTAGTTTTAAAAGTTTGTAAGCCGATTGTATTAAACGATGCAATGCAGGTTCTTTCATGCCAAATTCTTCCATAAACATTTGCTTGTCTTCTTCGTTTTCCATTTCGGCAATTTGTGCTTCAACATTATTGCACATAACAATCACTTCTGCACCTTCATCTTTAACACCTACTTTTAATGCTTCGCTATACTTATTCCCTGTATGCATACTGGCTTCATCAACATTTGCAATATACAAAACACGTTTATCTGTTAGGCACATTAAATCGGCAATAGCCAATTTTTCTTCTTTGCTTAAACCCAGACTTCTAATATTTTTTCCATTATCCAACTGTGCTTTGCAACGTTGTAAAATTTCAGCTTCAACTTTCATTTTAGGATCAGTTTTGCTCATTTTTTCACACTTAGAAAGTTTGCGTTCAACACTATCTAAATCTTTTAACTGCAATTCTGTGTCAATAATTTCTTTATCACCCATAGGGTTTATTGCTCCTTCATCGCGTAATACATTTTCATCTTCAAAACATCTAATTACATGAATAATAGCATCAACTTCTCTAATATTTGCTAAAAATTTATTGCCCAAACCTTCGCCTTTACTTGCACCTCGTACCAAACCTGCAATATCTACAATTTCTAATTGTGTAGGAACTACTCTGTTGGGGTTTACTAAATCTCGTAAAGTATTTAATCTTTCATCTGGCACATCAACCAAGCCTACATTGGGTTCTATGGTACAAAATCTATAATTACTGGCTTGTGCTTTGGCACTATTACTTACTGCATTAAACAAAGTTGATTTTCCTACGTTTGGCAATCCTACTATTCCTGCTTTTAAAGACATTTTACAATTTTAATCTGTTAACTATGGATATTTATTTCACTAAAGTTTGCAAATATAATGGTAATGCTGTTGTGGGGTTTAACTATAAGTAAATTACGTTTTCTGGATGTTTTTTGATGTAATTATTAAGATAAGATTTGATGATGAAATTTTCTGGATAGGCCTCGAACTCTTTTTTAATATCTTCTACTTTTAATTTAGGATGAATGTTTTGTAAAACACCCATTCCATAAAACCTACCATCTTCTACTAAGATATAAGTTGATGTTTGATCATGAATTAAGTAGGTTTTATTATTTTCTTTAAAATCTTTTTTTATTTGGTTGATGATTTTATTGTGTTCTTCGATTTCTTTTAACTCATTAGGTTCTTCTTTTGATAAATAAAACATGGCAGGATGAATATTAAATTCTTTACAATAATGTTACAAAACATTTCTTGCTTCAACCAACAAAGAAAAAGTGGCTAATGGCATTAATACTTTTCTTTTATTATCAATGGCTAATCTTAAATA
>JANLVQ010000267.1:0-2029 GCA_031364085.1 Chitinophagaceae bacterium | reverse complement strand
TGCAAATCCGCGCTATCGGGATTAAAATTAAAGTATGCAGTTTTTTTAATTCTAGTTCCATTTGCTGGATTTTTACTTCTTGGTTTTCTGTAATTTTAGAAGTCAATAAATTATTTGTAAAATTATATATACTTAAACCAGAACCAATGATAGCAACTGCAAAAATCCACCAAAATGTTTTTAATTGCCATCTTTTTAATTTTATTTCGAGTTTAGATTTTTCAAGTTCAATATTTTCTTTTTCTGCTTTTTTTTCTTGGTTAATATATTCTTTTTCAAAATCAAAGGAGTACATATTTGATTTTGGTTTAATTACAACCCAACCATTACAATTACCAAAAAAACCATTATCAAAATATTCTCCAATGTCATAATTACTAAATATGTTTGCAAAGTATCTAAATTTATTTTCTAGTTCGTCATTAGAAATACCCTTTTTAGCAAAATCAGGAAGAGAATTACAACCAATTGGTTCTTCTGAATTTCTTAGCTTATTTAACAAGTGTGTTAATACAGGAACATCTTCCTTTTTAATCATTTTTCTGGTATTTAGGATATCTAAACTGTAGGTCACCGAAAGGCTGTTACCTATAGTTTTAACAGTAATATTTACTTTTGGTTCAAATATTTATTTAAATCTTCTTTGTTGAGAAGGAAGGAAATATTTAGAAATAAATTCTCATAATATTCTGGGTTTTCATCATAAAACGTTGTCGGAACATCTAAACCTATAGTGTAAGTTAAGTTATCTATATAAGTTTGGTAAAAAATAGATGTATTACTATATTCATAATCTAATTGATGAACCATATAATTAAAAGAACGTTTTACAGCGACTTGGTTTTTTAAATAAGATTTTTTAACTTTAAAATCCTTTATTTCACTTTTGTATTTTTTTGGTAAAATCACTTTATAATAATAGTCCATTTTCTCTTTATTATTTTGGTAGAATTCCCATATATTTAGTTTATCCGCTTCTTTTTTTTCTTCTTTAGTCAACTTTATTTCTATAACATTAATAGAAAAAGTTATCGCAGAATCAGCTTCATATATCCTAAAAATAGTATGTTCTGAAACTCCACCATCTGATTTCCAATGGTCGGGTGCATCAAATGCTATTCTATATTTAAAATTAGAATATACATTTTTTATAGAATCAAAATGTTCAATGTATTCAGGAATAGTGCCTTTGTCTTTTTGCTCTTTTAAAGACTTTTCAAAAAATACGGGAGAATTAGCTTTATCTTTTCTTTGTTGACAGTAAGCCAATGTTGAAATAAAATAAAATATTATTGTTATTTTTCTCATAATTTATTACATCATTGATCCATATATACCTACAATACTTAATACAATTGTCCATATCCAAAAAGTAAAAAAAGTATTTACAAACTCTATTTTATATTTTTTTTCAAAAATTGATACTAATATTGTATAAATTATCATTAATATCAAACTAAGTAATATTGGACAAAGACTGTATACTATTATAGTAATAAAAGTTAAATCATTTTGAATTGAACTATAAATTAATCCAAACAAAAGACTTCCTATTCCGATTAATATTTTTTTAGTTTTTGTTGTCATAAAATTTACGATTAGTGTTTAAAATTTTGAATAATGCTAAATCTTCTAAGCGGTATAAATTTGTTTTATATCGGTTTTTTGGCGGTTTTCCTAAACTGTTTGCCAACTTACTTATAGGCGCTACAAAGTAGCGCCTATACACCCAATTTTGGGTAGATTGTCGCTACTCTCTAGCGTATTTACTCCAAATATAGTTATTACTTAATTACAAATCATCAAAAGGTGATTTAACACTTTGTTGATTAATTTCTATTTTATATCATCGTTTTTTTCATCCAAATCCACCCAAAAATAAGGTGGCTTTGTTTGCCATTCATCCTCTTACACTCTGCTAATATATAAAATATAACATTCAACAAGTCAATTCTCTGGCAAGTTAGTCGTCTGTTCTTGTTGGTGGTGTCGTTTCCTGCATTTGAGGGTAACAATGGGCTAAAAATTA
>JANLVQ010000256.1:0-19242 GCA_031364085.1 Chitinophagaceae bacterium | reverse complement strand
ACCTAAAGGAGATAAATCAATAATAGATAATCTTCTATGTCCTAAAGCATAATTCAAATCTTCATTAACTAAAAAACCAGAATCATCAGGACCACCTCGATGCATAGCATTTGTCATTGATTGAATCTGAGATTCTAAATTATTTTCAGCCCCAAAAATTGCTGCTATTCTACACATATTCTGTTATCAACAAAACTGTTGATTATCCAAAAAATCTTTCTTTAATACTTGATAAGAACTGACTAAATGTTTTTGGTCTTGGTTTAACATCGTCAAAATATTGATTTGATGATTTTGATTTTCCGCCATAACCATAGCCATAGCCATAACCATAACCATAATAACCATAACGAGCCCCAACCTTAACATCGTTCATGATTAATCCCATGTTTGGCAATTTATTAGCCACATAAATATCATTAATAAAGTCGACCTGCTTTTTGAAAGTGTACCGTTGACGAATTACATAAAGCGAAGCATCGGCATATTCTGCAATAGTAAATGTATCGCCCACTAAACCTACAGGTGCAGAGTCAATAATTACATAATCGTAGTTTGCTTTTAAATTATCAAACAAAACCTTCATTCTTGATCCTAACATTAATTCTGATGGGTTTGGAGGAATTGGTCCACAACCATACACATGCAATGTTGGGTACTGCTCAATAGTGTAACAAATATCTTCAAGACTTTCAGTTTGACCAATTAAGTAGTTGCTAATACCCACTGCCTTTTTCTCCATACCAATAATCTTAATGATTTTAGGTTTACGTAAATCGAACTCTAATACTGCTACTTTTTTACCTGAAATGGCCAATACAGCTCCAAGATTTAAAGCAATAAAAGATTTACCTTCTCCACTTATTGAAGAAGTAACCAACAAGGTTTTTTTATTGGCAATTAAGAACTGTAAATTGGTTCTAATAATTCTAAATTGTTCAGATATAATACTTCTGCTTTTATTGGCTACTACAAAAGCATTTTCATCGTTACTATGACTAATTTCACCTATAAAAGGAGCATTGGTTTTTTTAGAAATTTCCTCTCTATTTGTAATTTTATCGTTCAATAATGATCTTAAATAAATAAATAATGTTGGAAGTGCTACACCTAATAAAATTCCATAAAGTCTGTATTTTGAACGGTCGGGTTCAATGGGATTATTTGGTGTTGAAACAATGTCATATTGCTGATAGTTTGATACTGTTGCTGCAGAAGCTACAAGTGTTTCTTCCCTTCTTTGCATCAAATAAATATAAATAGCTTCTTTTATGTTTTGATCTCTGGTAATTTCTCTGGTATTTTTTTCATAAACTGCAGCTCCACCAAACATTTTTTTTAAATTAGCATCATTCGCAATAAGCTGATTTCTTTTTCTTTCTAAATCGTTTTTGTAATCATTTAATCTGGTTAATAAATTACTTTTTGATTCTTCTAAAACATTTCTTGCCCTTTGAATTACTTCACTGTTCTTGCTCATTGACTTTTCTTCATTAGCCAATAACATTTTATTCTGATTAAAAGTAGAAATTAAAAAAACCACAGTAGGATCATCAACACCTAAATAAGATGGTACCAAGTCTGCATCATTTTTTAATTGAATTCTTTTTTGTAGTTGAGATACAACATCTATTTTGCCAGTTGCTTCAATAAACATTTTAGAGTTATCATCAAACTCTTTTGTTTTTCCTGTTAATAATTCTTTTTGATAAAAATAAGGGTTGGCATTTTTTATACTTAAAGATTTATTTTCTACACCCTCTAAATCATCTCTTACTTCTGCCAATCTACCAGTAATAAAACTTATGGTATTTTTTGATGCCAGACTTCTTTCTTCAATATTTTGATTTTTATACTCGTAAATTAAAGTTTGTAAAACATCAGCCCCTCTTTGAGCATTTTCTGTTACTAATGATAATGAAATTATTGTTGTTCTTGAGCCTAATGGCATTATTGATAAACCACCCAAAATACCCCCAGTGGCCGCTTTTACAGGCTGCCAAATAAATTTATAGTTTGCATTTGGGGGATAACTAGTTGAATCCTTATTTGTAATTTTTAAATTGATACCAAAACAATCAAAAATATTATTCCATAAAAAATTAACTTTTTCCCCATCTGCCCATTTACTATTGTTTTGTAGTGTACCACCAGTAGCAGTAAATTTTACAAAACTCAAATCGTAAGTTCTTGAGGAATCTTTTACATTATAGAAATCAATTAGTACAGGCAGCGACTTATAATAAATTTCTCGAGTATTTACCTTCCCTTCTGAATAGAATTGAACATTAAACTGATTTTTATTTACTACTCTTTCTAATAGCAATTTAGATTTAATAAGTTCAACTTCATTTTCCAAGTTTACTTTTTTGCCTCCAAACATGGCCACATCAATAATATCAGTACTACCACCACCTCTCGAAGCTCCTGCTTTTTCATCTCCTTTAACTAATAATGTTGCTGTATTTCTATACTTATTAGGTACATACCTTAACATAATTAAAGAGCCTACAATACATAAGGTTAAACTAACTATGTATAGTGGTAAGTAAGAGAGATAGGCAAAGAAAACCTCAGCAGGAGAGGTTTTCTTCTCTGAATCTAAAATTACCAGATTATTATTTGATGACATTTTGGACTGAATTATTTGAAATTAGTTCTACTGTTTAATTATTGAAATTGTATTGAGCATCAAAGCCAATGTTGAAATTATTGTTAAAGCCAAAGATAAATCTCTTTGAAAGTTAGGGTTAACATTTAATGTTTTTAATTTATTGGCATTTGCCCCAACATAAATTACATCGTTTTGATGAATTTGAAATGCTAAGCTTTTGATAAAAGAAGTATTTCTAAGGTCAATTTTAAAAGTTTCAAACTTTCCATTTTCTTGTCTCATTAATACAATATCTTCTCTCTTCCCTGCATCAGTTAAATCTCCAGCTTCAGCGAGGGCATCAAAAATATTTGCTTTATCTGATTTAAAGGTCACCACTCCTGGCTTTTTAACCTCGCCTAAAACATTTGCTTTTAAATTGGTAAACTTTACTATTACTAAAGGATTTTTAACTTCATCCATTAATTTACTTTTGATAATCTCTGCTAATTCAACTTTTGTAAATCCAGCAGCTTTTATTTTACCAATTTTTGGCATTTCAATATATCCGTTTTGATCTATTTGATAGCCAACTCCTGATGAACTTGAAGCAGATATTGCACTTGAAGTTGTGCTAGCACCACCCGACATATTAAATAATGCAGCATCTTCTTGTCTTAACGAACCAGCAATTACCTGAACAGATATTAAATCGTTTGGCAATAGTTTTAAATCTACTAATTCAGTACTGAATTTATTCATACTATCCAAGCCTGATTGAAAATAGTTAAAATCTTTATTTATTCTTTTTTGAGGATCACATGCTATTAAAAGCATAATTCCACCAATAAATAAAGCTATTTTGCTTAGTTTATTATTTAATTTCATGAATTTTTATTTTGAGTAAACACAGCTCCGCCAGGTGAGTCACAGATAAGCTGTAGCAAGGGCGAAAATATTAAAAAAATGCACCCCTTGAAAAAATCAACGAAGTGCATTTAAATATTTTTATAGAATAACGAAAATTATCATCACTAAGGACCTTGAATTTTTATACTAACCAATTTATAAACAACTAATTATCTAAAAAATAGCTGTGTTCTATCATTTAAATAATTATTGCGAATATAGATGTTTTACGATTATTTTCTACAATTATATAATAAAAAAATTTATTATATTAGTATGTTTGGTTTTTAAATTTATGAATAATAGATTTTATTCTTTGGATATTTTTCGTGGTGCCACAGTTGCATTAATGATTTTAGTAAATAACCCAGGTTCTTGGTCGCACATTTTTGCACCCTTAGAACATGCTACATGGCAAGGATGTACAGCAACTGATTTGGTTTTTCCTTTTTTTTTGTTTGCAGTTGGCAATGCAATGGCTTTTGTAATTCCTGGTTTAAAAGCCCAAGGTGCTGCTATTTTTTATAAGAAAATAATTAAAAGAAGCTTAATCATTTTTGGTATTGGACTTTTTTTAAATTGGTTACCTTTTTTATATTGGCATAACAATATTCTAGAATTTAAGTCTTGGACATTTTTTAATACCGATGCCAATGGTAGTTCATTTGAAGATGGTGTAAGAATAATGGGTGTTTTACAAAGAATAGCTATTTGTTATTTGTTGGCTTCTATTATTGCTTTTTACTTTGAAATTAAAAAAGTAATTTACATCTGTGTTACTATATTAATAGGATATTGGTTTGTTACTTGGTTTTTTGGAGTTGCTGACCCTTATAGTTTAACTGGATTTTTTGGAAATAATATTGATAGTAGTATTTTATCAAAACATCACCTGCTGCATATTGATAAAGTAAACGACAAAGTTTTTCATTTCGACTATGAAGGATTGGTTAGCACCACTACTGCAATAGTGCAAGTTTTAATTGGTTATTTAGTGGGGTACTTCATAATAAAAAAAGGAAAGACTTATGAAATGATTTCCCAAATGTTTGTCTTCGCTACTTTGCTTTTAGTAATTGGATATTGCTGGGATTTCGTTTTTCCCATCAGCAAAAAAATGTGGAGCAGCAGCTATACTGTTTATACCTCTGGATTAGCCATTTTAATTATTGCAGTTTTGATTTATTTTATAGAGATGAAACAAATAAAAAATAGTTTCACCAAGTTTTTTGATGTTTTCGGCAAAAATCCCTTGTTCATTTTTGTGTTAAGTGGCTTTTTACCAAGGGCACTTTCACTAATTAGAATTAGCGAGATGGGTGAAATGGGTAAACCCATTTTTTTAAATCCATTATCGTGGTTTTACCATCATATTTGTAAAAACATTTCATCCGATTTAAGAATAGGCTCTCTATTATATGCAGTCATCTTAATATTTTTTTATTGGCTAATTTGCTTTATTCTTGATAAAAAGAAAATTTATATTAAAGTTTAATTATGGTGTTGAAGTTAATTAAAAAATATCCTGAAATTTTTTTTATTATAAAAATTATTTTTCTCTATTGCCTTTTTAATTATGGTTCAAAATTTTGGATTGGAATTACAACAAAAGAAAATTTATACTGTGAATTTTGTGATACTCATTTGAACTACATTAAATGGTTAAGACATTCCATTTTATTAGGTGCAAAAGCAGTTTGCAATGTATTAGGTCATTCTACCGAAATTATTAATACAACAATCATCCGTTTTAAAAATGGCTTTGGTGTTACCTTGATTTATAGTTGTATTGGTATTAGTGTGTTAAGCAGTTGGGCAGCTGTAGCTATTGCTTATAATAATTCAACTAAAAGAAAATTGATCTGGTTGTTTTCTGGTTTGTTTTTAATTTGGTTCATTAATGTTTTAAGAATAGTAACCTTATTAGTATTGTTCAATACTTATAAAGACCCCAATAGGTTTCAAAATCATCATGAAATATTCAATACCATTGCCTATGCATTTGTTTTGGGTATGATATATTTTTATCTAAAAGATAAAAAAGCAATTTCAAAGCAATAAATACAAACAATTCATCCACAACCTATCATTTTACTTTTTATTACCATTTGCTTTCTTTTACCTTTGCCAGTTGCCAAATTCTAAAATAATCATTTTTATAATATTTTTTAAGTTTTTCAAACGCTAAAAGCGATATCATTTTGTATTCATTATGGCTTTACCTTATTTAATAAAACGTATATATAATAATAGTTCTGAAGAAGTAGTTAAAAGAGGAAAAAAGATTTTTAACTTAGGAAATAATGTTGAGTTGGTAGAGTATGATGAACTCATGGGCAATATTGTTTTTAGAGTTAAAGATGATGGTTACAATACTTTTTACAAGGTGAATCTTAATCAATTCAGAAACGAAAAAACATTATCGCTTCGTTGTACCTGCCCTTATAACCTAACAGAAATATGCCGCCATAAAGCAGCTGCTTTATTTCATTTGCAAGAGTTATTAGATAGAGACATGTTGGGTAATAATGAAATTGTTTATAACCAAAAGCATACAGTAGTTAAAATGAAAGTTATTGAACTTAAATTGCTCAAAATGCTTTCTGGTGCTCGTAATTTTATGTTAGCAGAAGAATTTTTACGAACCAACAAGCCAAAAATTATTGATGCCAAAGATGAAACAGTTTGGGCAGAAATTTACGATGAAAATGAAGTGAATAAAATACTGATCAGAAAAAATGAAGAACGTATTTTTGATACGAGTTGTACCTGTAAAACAGAAACTCAACATCCATTATGTTTTCATAAATCCATAATTTTTCTTCACTTGCTCACTAAGCATGGAGCAAATTATTTTGATAGTATTAGAAATTGGGATCATGTAAAAAATAAATTACTAGCACTATATGGCTATTCTTTAGATGATGATTTAACTGACAAATTTGAATTTACTTATCAAGATGGAAGACCTTTTTTGAGGGTACTAGATAATTCAATAAAAAGAGTAGCAACAACAGAGGTTTTAACAAAACAAAAAATATTTGAACAAGAAATTATTTCAATGGCTCCCGTAATTCTAGATGATTTTGAAGAAGAAAGAATTCGTGAACCAGAATTTAAACTAGCTATTGTTTTTACAACGCCATCCAATCAATATCCTTTTTTACAAGTAGAGGCTGTTCAAGGTGTAGCAAATATTACACAAACTAGTTTTGTATCGAAAGTTGAAAAAATTGATCTCAACAAATATTTCAACATCGATGTTTTTAGTGAAGAAGATAAAGACAGTATTCAATTACTCAGAAAATTATTACCAACAGAAGTAAGTAAATTCATCAATCGAAACTCGCCATTTGGTGGAGTTTGGGAGCACATCATTCAACATCAAGATGAAGAACTACCAGAAGAAACAAGGCAACTAATTGCCGAATATCTTCATCCCAAATTAAATAAATTATTTATTGAACAAAGTAGAAGCCATTTTATTTTTCAGCTACCAGAAAACAAATCTTTTACAACAGATGCTCTTAAAAATATTTTTCTTTCGGATGTAGCCATCATTCCGCATTTTCTAATACACAAAAAAAACAATCAGTATCAAGTAGAGTGCAGGGTGAAGTTGCCTTTGATAGATTTAAACATTAATGAATCTGAAAACATTTCTCCACTAGTTTTTCAATATAACGAAACTATTTATCTATGGGAAAAACTAGAAGATATTAATATAATTGAAAAATTTTTACCAAAAGGATTTCTAACTATTGAAGAAGAAAACTGGAATCTACAATTACAAGAATTTATAGTTCCACTTTCAAAAGATTATATCATTCATTTTGATAATATTAAGAAAGAAGAAGTTAAAAACATTAAACCTCAAATGAGTATTCTTTTAAAAGAAAAAGGAGAATACTTGGTTTTTGAAGTGGTGTTTTCATACAATGAATATACTATTAAACCAAACGATAAAGAAAAAATCATCATCCCTTTTGAAGATCGTTTATTAATCATTCACAGAAATCTAGAAGCCGAAACAGAACTCGTAAATAAAATTCAACAATTACATTCATTATTTGTAAAAACCACTGCCAACAATACTTTGGCACTTAAAGGTTCAGAGGTTTTAAAAAATAATTGGTTCTTTTTATTTATTGATGCTGCTAAAGAAATGAATATTGCTGTGTTTGGATTTGAAACATTAAAACGTTTCAGATTCAATACTTCAAGACCATCAACTAAAATTTATATTAGTAGCAATACCGATTGGTTTGATGCAAAAGTTGAAATTGATTTTGGCGGACAAAAAGTTACAGTTTCCGATGTTAAAAAAGCATTGGCCAATAAACAACAATTTGTGCCTTTGAGTGATGGTTCATTAGGTATTTTACCAGAAGACTGGATTAGAAAATATAGTTTACTATTTAAAGTTGGAGATGGTAAACAAGATAATATGAAGCTGAGTAAATTTCAGTATAGTGTTATCGAAGATTTGTATAATCAAAGAGATGAGGAAGAACTTTTTGTTCAATTAGAAGAAAAATATGATAAACTACGATTCAACTATGAAATCAAAAAAATTCCAACACCAGAACATTTAAATTCAATTCTAAGACCTTACCAAGAAAGCGGATTTCAGTGGTTAAACTATTTAAGAGAAGTACAATGGGGTGGTATTTTAGCAGATGATATGGGTTTAGGTAAAACTGTTCAAGCATTAAGTTATCTTAATCATATAAAAACACATGAGGGAAAACTAAAAGCATTAGTTGTTTGTCCAACCACCTTAATGTTTAACTGGCAAAATGAAATTAACAAGTTCACGCCAATATTAAAATACTATATACATCATGGTGGGGGAAGAATGAAAGATGATTTACAAGAGAGAGAAGCAGATGTAATTATCACAACTTATGGAACTTTAAGAAGCGATATCAAAGAGTTTATACAAATAGAATTCGACTATGTAATTTTAGATGAAAGTCAGGCTATAAAAAACCCTGCCAGCAAAGTAACCAAAGCAGCTTGCTTGCTAAAAGCTAGAAGCAGATTGTGTTTAAGTGGTACCCCATTACAAAATAACACTTTCGATATTTTTGCTCAGATGAATTTCTTAAACCCAGGAATGTTGGGCAGTCAAGAGTTTTTTAAATCAGAATTCGCAGTACCCATAGATCGTTTTGGTGAAAAAGATCAGAAAGAACATCTTAAAAAATTATTGTATCCTTTCATACTTCGTAGAACAAAAGAACAAGTAGCAAAAGATCTTCCAGAAAAACAAGAAATGATTTTGTTTTGTGAAATGGGAGATGAACAACGTAAAATTTATGAAGCTTACAGAAACGATTTTAGAGATAAAATTTTAGGTGTAGTACAAGAAAAAGGAGTGAATAAAAGTCAGCTTACTATTTTACAAGGCTTAATGAAGTTGAGACAAATTTGTGACAGCCCAGCCATCATCAAAGAAACTGATGGAGAAAAATATCCAAACGTTTCAGTAAAATTAGAAGAAATTGGAAGAGAGATTGCAGAAAATATTAGCGATCATAAAGCTTTAGTATTCTCACAATTTTTAGGTATGCTAGCTTTGATTAAAGAACGTTTAAAAGAACTGGAAATTGATTTTGAATATTTTGATGGAAGTTCTTCTGCAGCAGAAAGAGAACGTGCCATTACTCGTTTTCAAAACGATGAAAACTGTAGAGTATTTTTAATTTCATTAAAAGCTGGGGGTGTTGGCTTAAACTTAACAGCTGCTGATTATGTATATATTGTTGATCCATGGTGGAACCCTGCAGTAGAACAGCAAGCAATTGATAGAACACATAGAATCGGGCAAACCAAAAACATTTTTGCATACCGAATGATTTGTACTGATACAGTTGAAGATAAAATTTTGAAATTACAAGAAAAGAAAAGAATTTTAGCCAAAGATTTAATTACAGACGACGAAGGTTTTGTTAAAACATTAACTAAAGAAGATGTAGAATATTTATTTAGCTAATCCATTCAAACATGAATATAAAAATTGCAAAATATCTTTCTCCATTATTGGTTTATGTGTTAGCTTTTATCTCATTCTCATCAACTGGATTTGCTTGTTGGTATGCATTAATTTATGCTTGGATTTTTGTTCCACTATTTGAATTATTTATTATACAAGATGAAACTAATATGCAACAAGCCGAAGAAGATTTGGCAAAACACAACAAAGCTTACGACTATGTTTTATATTCCATTGTTGTAGTACAATTCATAGCATTATTTTATTTTTTACAAAGTTTAACTCAGGTTGATTTGAGAACAATTGATATCGTTGCAAGAGTGTTTACTATGGGCTTGTTATGTGGCACTTTTGGAATAAATGTTGGACACGAATTAGGCCACAGAGTAAATAAATTTGAACAAACTTTGGCCAAGTTATTATTGATGACATCTCTATACATACACTTTTTTATTGAACACAATAAAGGTCATCATAAAAATGTTGCAACACCCGAAGACCCAAGCAGTGCAAGAAAAGGAGAAATGGTTTATGTATTTTATTTCAGAACAATTGTATTAAGTTATTGCAGTGCATGGAAAATTGCTAATGAAGAAAGCTTAAAAAAGTACCAATCACAATTTACAATTCATAACGAAATGCTTCAAGCACATATCATTCAAATTTTATTTGTATTGATGATTTATTTTTTATTTGGAACCTGGATTACAATTTATTTTTTAGTAGCTGCATTAATTGGAATTCTGCTTTTAGAAACAGTAAATTATATTGAACATTACGGCTTAAGTAGAAAACTAACTACAGAAGGTAAATATGAAAGAGCCATGCCACTTCATAGTTGGAATAGCAATCATGTAATAGGACGATTAATGTTGTTCGAATTGAGCAGACATAGTGATCATCATTATATGGCAAGCAGAAAATATCAAATCCTTCGTCATCATCAAAATGTTCCTCAAATGCCAACTGGCTATCCTGGTATGATGATATTAAGTTTATTTCCTCCACTTTGGTTTTATATCATGCACAAACAAATCAATCAATTCAATAACCACAATCCTGTATCTTAAATAAATTAAGCCACTAAAAATTTATTACATTTGCTGTTACAAAATTTAATAAAACATAATGGTTTTAAATATTCCAGATTTTTCAATCTCCCCTCGAATTGACCAAGTAGGAATAGAAGAACGTGCATCAAGATTTACCAAACGAAGTATCAAATCAGAAACTAAAGTAAATGGCTTAAAACTTACTTTAAACATGATTGATTTAACTACATTAGAAGGGAAAGATACTAAAGGAAAAGTTCAACAACTGTGTTACAAAGCACAACATTTACATGATGCTTATTCTGGCTTGCCAACTGTAGCTGCAATTTGTGTTTATCCTTCAATGGTAAAAATAGCCAAACAAGCTTTAGGCAATTCAGGTGTAAAAGTAGCTGCTGTTGCAACTGCTTTTCCAAGTGGTCAAGCCCCAAGAGATGTTAAAATTCGTGATACCAAATTTGCAGTAAATGAAGGTGCCGATGAAATTGATATGGTAATAAGCAGAGGTAAATTTTTAGAAGGAGAATACAATTTTGTTTTTGATGAAATTGCTACAATTAAAGAAGCTTGTGGTACTGCACGTTTAAAAGTAATTTTAGAAACAGGAGAATTAGTAACTTATGATAAAGTTCGTAGAGCAAGTGATATTGCTATGTATGCAGGTGCCGATTTCATTAAAACATCAACTGGTAAAATATCGCCAGCTGCAACCATGCCTGTTACTTTAGTAATGTTAGAAGCCATTAGAGATTTTTATTATAAAACAGGAAAAAAAATTGCAATGAAACCTG
The DNA here is from genome assembly GCA_031364085.1 of Chitinophagaceae bacterium. GTDB lineage: Bacteria > Bacteroidota > Bacteroidia > Chitinophagales > Chitinophagaceae > CAIVPM01. The sequence goes on along the minus strand of JANLVQ010000256.1, from coordinate 7,899 downwards.
CTGGTGGCATTAGCAAATCAAAATTAGCTTTACATTATTTAGTGATGTTGCAAGAAACTTTAGGAACAGCATGGATGAATAATGAATGGTTTCGGTTTGGTGCAAGTAGCTTAGCAAATGATGTGTTGATGCAATTAGAAAAAGAAAGAACCGGTGTGTATCAAAGTGCAAATTATTTTAGTATTGACTAAAAAATTTACGTTACGAGGCAATGAAAAGCCAAACTGTAAAAAAATAATGACATAATAATCGTAGCGTTCGTTGCATTTCTTGGCGTTCGTTGCGTGAAATAAAATAGAATATGGCAAAGACAACAAAAAACAATACCATCAAACTTAACTTCGATACAAAGTATGCTCCTGCTCCTGAAAGCAAATCCAGTGCTAAGATTGACGCTAAGTATGACTTGTTTATTAATGGCAAATTTGAAAAACCATTAAGCAAAAAATATTTCGAAACCATCAATCCTGCAACAGAAGAAAAGTTAAGTGAAGTAGCTGATGCAAATGCTGCAGATGTAAATAAAGCAGTAGAAGCTGCAAGAACAGCTTACGATAAAACATGGAGCAAAATGCCTGCAAAGGAAAGAGCAAAATATATTTATCGTATTGCAAGAATGGTTCAAGAAAGAGCAAGAGAACTTGCAGTTATTGAAACTTTAGATGGTGGAAAATCAATCAGAGAAAGCAGAGATATTGATATTCCTCTTGCCGCAAATCATTTCTTTTATTATGCAGGTTGGGCAGATAAATTAGAATATGCTTTCCCAAATAAAAAAATAACTCCTTTAGGAGTTGCAGGACAAATTATTCCTTGGAATTTTCCTTTGTTAATGGCAGCTTGGAAAATTGCACCAGCTTTAGCCACAGGAAATACAGTTGTTTTAAAACCTGCAGAAACCACATCCCTTACAGCTTTGAAGCTTGCAGAAATTATACAAGAAGCAGATTTACCCCCAGGTGTGGTAAATATTATTACTGGTGCAAGTGCAACAGGTGCTGCAATTGTTAATCATCCTAATATTAATAAAATTGCTTTTACAGGCTCTACAGATGTTGGCAAAATAATTCAAAGAGCAACAGCAGGAACAAACAAAAAAGTAACATTAGAACTTGGTGGCAAAGCAGCTAATATTATTTTCGATGATGCTCCTTTAGATCAAGCAGTTGAAGGAATTATTAATGGCATTTTCTTTAATCAAGGTCATGTGTGTTGTGCAGGTTCAAGATTATTTGTACAAGAAAGTGTGTATAAACAAGTTTTAAGAAAATTGAAAGATAGAATCGAAACTTTAATTGTTGGAGACCCTATGGATAAGAATACAGATGTTGGAGCTATTAATAGCAAAGCTCAGTTAGATACAATTCATAAATACATCAATATTGGTAAAAAAGAAGGTGCAGAAATGTTTGAAAGCAGTTGTGCTTTGCCAAAAAAAGGATTCTTCTGTCGACCAACATTGTTTACTAATTTAGCACAAAGCAGTAGAATAGTTCAAGAAGAAATATTTGGACCAGTATTAACTATTCAAACTTTTAGAACTGATGATGAAGTAATAGAAAAAGCTAATAACACTCCATTTGGATTAAGTGCAGGGGTTTGGACGGATAAAGGTTCTAAAATTTTTAACCTCACAACAAAACTTAGAGCAGGTGTTATTTGGGCAAATACATATAACAAATTCGATCCAACCTCTCCTTTTGGTGGTTATAAAGAAAGTGGATTTGGAAGAGAAGGTGGTTTACATGGATTAGGTGCTTATTTAAATTTATAGCCACCAAGACGCAAAGCAAAAAACTTGTGCCTTAGTGCATTTGTGGCAAATTAAAATAAAACAAAAACAATGACTCGATTAGAAGTTTTAAAAACATACAAAATATATATTGGAGGTCAGTTTCCAAGAACTGAAAGTGGCAGATATTATGTTGCCAAAAATAAAAATGGAGTTCAATTAGCCAATGTGTGTTTAAGCAGCAGAAAAGATTTTCGTGAAGCTGTTGTTGCTGCTCGTAATGCTTTTGGTGGTTGGAGTGCAAAAGCAGCATTTAATAGAGGACAAATTTTGTATCGCATCGCTGAAATGCTTGAAGGTAGAAAAGCACAATTTATTGATGAGTTAGTGAAGCAAGATTCTACAGCAGCACAAGCAGAAAAAGAAGTTAATACTGCTATCGACAGATTAATTTATTACGCTGGTTGGTGCGATAAATTTCAACAAGTTTTTAGCAGTGTAAATCCTGTTGCATCATCACACTTTAATTTTTCAGTTCCTGAACCTACTGGTGTGGTTTCTATTATTGCTCCTCAAGATAATTCATTATTAGGTTTAGTTTCAGTAATTGGTCCAACAATTGCAGGTGGTAATACTTGTGTAGTTTTAGCAAGTGAAACAAAACCATTGTGTGCAGTTACTTTAGCAGAAGTCATCAATTCATCAGATGTTCCTGGTGGTGTGGTAAATATTCTTACAGGTAAACCAAGTGAACTAGTTAAATATTTTGCCGATCATATGGATGTTAATGCAATAGTGTATTGTGAAAACGATATTGAAACAAAAAAGCTCATTCAAGAAAAAGCATCATTAAATGTAAAACGAGTAATATTATACAATACTCTAAAATGGAATGCTGATGAAGCTGAAACTCCTTATTTTATTATGAATACACAAGAAATAAAAACAACCTGGCACCCAATTGAAAATATTGGTGGCACAAAAGCAGGATATTAAATAATGTTGAATATTAAATGATTAATTATTAATGAAAAAATTGGTTTACTTTCTACTTTTTACTTTTTACTTTCTACTTCTAAAAGTAAATGCACAAATTGATACTTTTGAATTCAAATCAAAAGACAGTATTGTTGTAAATAAAGACCCACGATTAGATATCTTAACACAAAAACAAGCTATCATAAATAAACGTGCACAATCTCAACTCAGCAATGGTTTATTTAAAGGATATCGCTTACAATTACTCAGTTCAAATGATCGCAATCAAGCATTTAAATTAAAGTATGCTTTGATGAATAAATTTCCAGAGCACAAGTCATATGTGGTGTATCAAGCTCCTTATTTCAAAGTTCGATTAGGAAATTTTATGAAGAAGGATGAAGCAGAAAAAGCTCGTAAACAGTTATCAAAAAATTTCAGTTCTGGTATTTATATTGTTGAAGATGCAGTTGAATTTAGACATAACAATACCGATCAACTTGATATAAAATAATTCTATTGATGCTAGAAAAAATTAAATCTCTTGCTGCTCAATATGCTGATGAATTCAAATCTATCAGACATTATTTACATGCTCATCCAGAATTAAGCTATCAAGAATTTAATACTTCTACATTCATCCAAAAAAAATTAAATGAGTTTAATATACCATTTACAATACTTGCAAAAACAGGAGTGGTTGGAATCATTGAAGGGAAAAATCCATCATCTAGAATAATAGCTTTAAGAGCAGATATAGATGCTTTGCCAATTCAAGAAGAAAATAATGTTCCCTACAAATCAACCATTGATGGTGTGATGCATGCTTGTGGTCATGATGTACATACTACTTGCTTATTAGGTGCAGCAAAAATTTTACATGAACTTAAAGATGAATTTGAAGGAACTGTAAAATTAATTTTTCAATTAGGAGAAGAAAAAAATCCTGGAGGTGCCAGTTTAATGATTGCTGCAGGCGTACTCGAAAATCCTGCACCTAAAAAAATTATTGCTTTACATGTACATCCAGGATTAGTTGTAGGTAGATTAAGTTTTAGAAAAGGAAGAGTTATGGCTAGTGCCGATGAAATTTATATCAGCATCAAAGGAAAAGGTGGTCATGCTGCTGCTCCTCATCTAACACAAGATACTGTTCTCATTGCATCTCAATTAATCGTTTCTTTACAACAAATTATTTCTCGAAATAATAATCCAACCTCGCCATCAGTATTATCTATTTGTTCAATTCATGGTGGTAATGCAACTAATATTATTCCAAGTGAAGTTAAATTGATGGGCACTTTTAGAGCTATGGATGAAACTTGGCGTTACAAAGCACATGAGTTAATAAAATCTCAAGCAAAAGCAATTGTTGAAGGCATGGGTGCTGAATTAGATTTGCATATTGATGTTGGATACCCAACAGTTGATAGTGACCCCATAGTAACAGAACAATGTACTCAACTTGCAACAATATTTTTAGGTGAATCCAACATTCAAGAAACAGAATTAAGAATGGGAGCTGAAGATTTTGGTTATTATACTCAACAAATTCCTGGATGCTTTTTTCGTTTAGGAGTAAGAAACGAAAGCAAAGGAATTATTCATAATGTACATACTCCTCAATTTAATATAGATGAAGATGCTATTGAAATTGGCATGGGCATTATGAGTTGGTTGGGTGTTAAAGCTTAATCAAAATTGTTAAAGTTGATTACTTTTTAATCAATAAACTTATTTTTACAAAAATTAAAGCGTTTTAATGAACATCAATAACATCATTCCAAAATTTCCAGTTGTAAAGCAATCGCTTCATGCAGAGTTAAGAAGAAGGGTTAATCAATATTTTATCGACAATAATATTAACCCCACTGGCGACAGTCGTTTATTTTTTAAAGCCATATTATTAGTAATCATTTTTGGTGCATTATATACTCATTTAATTTTTGTTCAACCCGTTTGGTATATTAGTTTAATTGAGTGCTTTGCTCTTGGTGGTGTAATTGCTGCTATTGGTTTTAATGTAATGCACGATGGTAGTCATGGCAGTTTTAGTAAAAATAGAATTTTAAATAAAATTGCTGCTCATAGTATAAGCATGTTAGGGGCCAATCATTTTATGTGGAATATGAAGCACAATATGCTACACCATACTTTTACTAATATTGATGGGGTTGATGATGATATTGAAGTGGGTATTTTTATGAGAATGGCTCCAACACAAAAAAGATATAAAGCACATAAATTTCAACATTTTTATTTTTGGTTTTTGTACATGCTTTTGTATGTTTTCTGGATTTTTTATACCGACTACTCAAAATATTTTACAAAAAAAATTGGCAATGTGCCATTAAAGAAAATGGAAGTTAAAGACCATATTGGATTTTGGATAGTGAAAATTTATCATGCAGCTGTGTTTATAGTAATTCCAATTTTTGTAGTAGGTTGGTTAAACTGGTTAATTGGTTTTATTACTATTACTTTTTTTGCAGGTTTCGTTTTAAGTATCGTTTTTCAATTAGCTCATACTGTTGAACATACTGAATTTCCTGTAGCAAGTGTAGATGAAAATAAATTACCTGATGAATATGCAGCCCATCAAATTAAAACAACTGCAAATTTTGCAACTAAAAATAAATTAGTGAGTTGGTTGGTTGGTGGTTTAAATTTTCAAATTGAACACCATTTATTTCCAAAAATATCTCATGTACATTATCCTGCAATTAGTGACATTATTAGAAATGTTTGTAAAGAATATCAGTTACAATACATTGAATATCCTACAACCCGAAAAGCCATTGCAGCACATGTAAGATTTTTAAGAGAAATGGGTAGGCACGACTAAGAAGTTATTCAGATAAATAAAAAAATATAAAAGGAATAGTGAATTAATCCACTATTCCTTTTTTCATAACATTACCCTTGTACATTTGGTAAAATAAATTTATAAAAGTGAATCCTAATCATTACGTTGCAATTATGGCTGGCGGCATTGGTAGTCGTTTTTGGCCAAAGAGCAGATCCTCATACCCAAAACAATTTCTAGATATTTTAAATAGTGGCAAAACACTTATTCAGTGGACCTTTGAACGATATGCTTCCTTCATTCCAAAAGAAAATATTTTCATAGTTACTTCTGAAGAGTATACAGATATTGTAGCAGAACAATTAAAAGATTTACCTGTTGAAAATATACTTGCAGAACCGAGCAAAAAAAATACTGCTCCATGTGTTGCATATATTGCTTTTAAACTCTTACAAAAAAATCCAAAAGCAGCAATGATTGTGGCTCCAAGTGATCACATGATTTTAGATGGAGAAACTTTTAAAAATATTGCTCTTAAGGCTTTAGATTTTGTAGACAAATCGAGTAGCTTAGTTACTTTAGGCATCAAACCAACATATCCCAATACTGGTTATGGCTATATACAATATGACATAGAAGTGATTGAAGAAGATATTTATAAAGTAAAAACTTTTACCGAAAAACCAGATTTAGAGTTAGCCAAAACATTTTTACTTAGTGGCGATTTTTTATGGAACGCAGGTATTTTTATTTGGAAAGCCAAAGATGTAATTGATGAATTTGCAGCTCAGCAACCTGAAATGTTTGAGTTGTTTGATACAGAAAAAGAAAGTTTCAATACCGATGCTGAAAAAGATGCTATTGGCAGAATTTATCCTTTATGCACCAATATCTCTATAGACTTTGCCATTATGGAAAATGCTAAATCGGTTTGTGTAATTCCATCATCTTTTGGATGGAGCGATTTAGGTACTTGGAACAGTGCTTATGAAAATTTAGATAAAGACTATTTAGGCAACGCAGTAGCTAGTAATAATGTTATTGTAATTGATGCTACCAAATGCATGGTGAGTGCTCCACACGATAAACTTTTAGTATTACAAGGCTTAGATGATTTTATTGTAGTGGATACTAAAGATGCTTTACTCATTTGCAAAAAAGATAAAGAACAAGCAATTAAAGATTATGTGGCCGAAGTAAAACGTAGTAAGGGAGATAAGTATTTGTAGTACTAACTTTTATTAAAATATCAGTTTAACTTTACTTTTGTTTTTCAAAATAAAGTTTATGTCTAATAATTTATTGAAAGGGAAAAAAGTAATTATTTTTGGTGCATTAAACGACTGCAGGACTTTGTGAAATTGGTGCTGTAACATGCTATGCAATATGCTTTAATCGTTATTGACTATAAAAAAAATATTATGAAACCAAAAATTCAAAATTTTTTATCTTCACTATTATTATTAATTATTTTATACAGTTTTTTCCATGTTTATTTTGAGGATATATTACCGAATAACAAATCGTTAAAAGTAATAATGGCAATTATTGCATTTTTGATTTTGATTTCGTTTGCAATTACGGCGAAAACAAAAATTTTGAAAAATGTATTCTTTATAGGAGCAATAGTTTATGCTCTTCTTAATATATTAATTTGGATACTGTAATTTTCTCTAGCTCTGCGAAACTTGTAGTTTCGCAATTTATATTTGTTGCTTAAAGCAACTTAGTAATGCTTACAAGGCTACAAGCCTTGAAGAGCTTTTTTAATACAAAAAATAATTAGTAAATAAATCATTAGTAACTGCAACATTTGCCAAATCTGTTCTGTTATCTACACTAAATTTATCAAACATTCTTTGCTGAATTTTATGTAAAGTATTTTCTGAAATACTTAGAATTTCTGCCATAGATTTATAAGTAATATTTGTACTGCTGAGTTTAATAAAAAAATAGTGATTATCTCTCAACCCTAAAGGAAAATTGAATTCTATTTTCTTTTGTTCAATTTGCTTTACCATTTTGGGCATTACATACTGATTAAAGTAAAACTCATTCTTAACTGAAATTTCAATTGCAGCAATTAAATCGTTCTCATTACAAGTTTTGGTTACAAATGCCTTACAACCATGATATAGAAAACCAAATGCTTTTTCTTGTTTGCCAATATTTCCAAGACCAACTTTTTTTATTGTAGGAAAATCTCTATTCAACAAATAACATAAATCAATTCCATTTAAACCCATCATTTCGTAATTAACAATTACCAAATCAATTTTTTCAGCTTTTTTGCTTTTTAAACAACTTAAAAATTCATGTGCATTTTTTGAAATATTAACTACTTTATAATTGGGCACTCGGGTAACGAGTTCGTGACGCTCAG
>JANLVQ010000235.1:0-6278 GCA_031364085.1 Chitinophagaceae bacterium | reverse complement strand
GCATGCCATCTACAACGAACAGTAGTAAAGCTTGGATTTGAAAAAATGAGTCTGAAAGAAAGTACTATGCGATGTTACTTTATTAATAAAAATGATAGCCCCTATTTTGAAAGTGACTTATTTAAAAATATTTTAAACTATCTTCAAACCTCAACAAACAAAGCCCATTTAAAACAGGTTGCTAAGAACTTTTTATTAGTAGTTAACGATATTAAGGGCATGGAAGAAATGGAAGAGTTTTTGAGAAGAATAACTAATTCTGTAATACTTAAAGCTTAACTTCAACACATCAAAAATAATTTTATGAAAAAAATATTATTTATATTTGTTGCTCTTGCAACATGTCAGTTTACTTATTCTCAAGGTTGTAGTGATGCAGGTTTTTGTTCAATCGGGTCATTTTCATCACACCAAAAAAATAATGAAGGACAAAAGAATCAGTCTTCTTTAAGAATAGGTAATGCTTTTGGAGTAGGCGAACAAAGCATTAATGTTATTACACCTTATTTACAATTTGACCAACAGTTTAAAGATTTTCAGCTACAAGTAAAAGCAACGTATAATAGTTCATCAAAAAACAATTATTCAATTGCAGCACTAGGTGATTTGTTTGTTGTTGGAACAAAATCTCACAATAATAAAAATGGTAGCAAAACATTAATTAATGTTGGAATAAAATTTCCATTGGGTAATGAGGATGAAAAAAGTGCAGGCCAAAGTTTACCAATGGCATATCAAGCTACATTAGGCACTATAGATGCAATTGCTGGAATTACTTATCAAATAAAGGATTGGGATTTTTCAACAGCTGTACAAATTCCTCTAACAAAAAATAATAAGAACAGTTTTATAACACCAATAGGCAATGCAAGTTTAAACAGTTTTGTTTCTACAAGAATGTTTAATAGAAAAGCTGATGTTTTATTAAGAGTTCTAAAGAATAGCAACGTATCGAATAAAATTAATTTAAGCTATGGTGCATTAGCAATCTATCATTTGGGTAATGATAGTTATGTTGATGGAACTGGAAAAGCAAATACAATTAATCAATCTGAAGGATTAACATTAAACTTGAATCTTTCATTCAATTGGGCAATTAGTGATAAAGTAAGTTTAAGTTTTATAACTGCAGCACCAGCAGTAGTTAGAAAATCAAGACCAGATGGTTTAACTAGAAGTTTTGTTTTTATTCCAGAACTAACATTTAAACTATAAAAAAAGCCCCACAAAGTGAGGCCTTTAATAAGTTTTTTAAAAACTAAAACCCTTTTTTAGCAACGCCATCAGCAATGGCTTGTAAAGCTTTTGCTTCGCTCATAATAGCAGCCATTTTATTTCCTTTCCCATCATTGCCAGCAGCCATATAACCACCACGTGATGTTTTTGTGATTACTGCATCTTGCATTGGAACATTTTTTTCTTTTGTTTTTAAGCAATAAGCTTTGATCATTTTACTTGTGTCCATTTTATTTTTTTTAGGTTAGTAATTTAGTAATGCTCTGTAAATATATACGAGTATATTATTAGATTCCTATAAAAATTATTAACATTCTTATATCTATTTATTATAGCTAACTTAGGTTATACACTTAGTATAAAGTTATTGAATTACTATTTATTTAATAAATCTAAAACATCAAAAAAAATAAAAACAATTTAAAGTTAAATTATTGCTCTGTTTTTGTGTTAGAATAATATTTTTTTTTGAAAGGGCTTTTCATCAATTTATTAAAATTTTCATCTTCTTCATTAGGATAATACTTGTCTAAACCATAAACAATTTTATTGGGTTCAAGTTTTAAAAAAGTTCCAAGTAATCTATCCCAAATTGAAAGCACAGCACCATAATTACTATCGGTATATGGCTGTTTAAAATGATGATGCACTTTATGCATATTTGGAGATACTAAAAAATAACTTAATGCCTTATCAATTTTTGTTGGTAAACTAATATTAGCATGAGTAAATGCAGTTGCAAAAATGAGAATGGTTTGATAAATCATCACTGCATACATAGGTGCACCTGAAACAAAAATTGCCATAAAAAAGAATAGCCCACGTAAAACACTTTCTACAGGATGATGCCTTAAACCTGTTGTTACATCAACATTATTATCTGCATGATGAATCACATGAAAACGCCATAAAACAGGAATTTTATGTTCTGTAAAATGAACCAACCATCCAACAAAAAAATCTAACACAAAAAATGTAATGATAATGCTTCCAATGATTCCAGCCTTAGAAATTGCAATTAATCCAAATTGATGCTGAATACACCAATCACTAATTTTAATAATAATTAAAGCTAAAAATGTATGAATGATAAGATGAATAATGGTAAACCCAAAATTTACAGCAGCATGTTTTAATTTATTTTTTTTATAACGAGGTTGAATTAAAGGAATGGATCCTTCAATAATCCAAAAGAACAATAATCCTCCTACAAGAAAAGAAAAACGTTCAATAGGTCTTTGATCTAGAGTAGAAAAATAAGTAATCAAATTATCAAACATAAAAACTATTTTGGTATTGAAGAAATGATATTCTAATCATTAAAATTAGAAAAAAATATTTGTACAAACCAATTACATGATATGTACAAAGTATTATAAAACCTTTACTTCATATAAAAGATGATTTGACTAAAGGATATTCTACTAAATTTACTACTTTAAAATCATTGTAATTAATGAAACAATTGTTAGCTCGAAGCTTTTTCATTTTTCTTTTAGTGTTCATAACAGCTCAAATTTTTTCACAGCCTATTGGGTCTTTCTCAGCTGGCTATTCTGGCACTGGATCAAATATTGATGTGAATTATCAAAGATGTGAATGGACTGCTAACCCTGATGATGCCACAAAAACTTTAACAGGAAAAATTACAACATACTTTTCTACTATAACACCAAACGTATCTAGCTTAAGTTTTGATTTAAATAATACTTCATTTAACAATGGTTTTTTAGCTATAACTTATCATGGAATATTTTGTACTTATAGTTTTCCAACAAGTGGTAATGCTAATATTTTAAATATCACTTTGCCTACAACAATTGCAAACTCAGGCACTGTAGACTCTATAACAATAAACTATCAAGGCATTCCACCGGCACCAAATGGAAATGCTGAGGGTTATCAAAGAAAAGTTGATGGAGCAGGTAATAACTATATTTATACACTATCAGAATCGTATGAAGATAAAGATTGGTGGCCATGCAAAGCAGATATGCAAGATAAAGTTGATTCACTCGATATTATAGTCACTGTACCAAATGCTTTTTGGGTTGCAGCTAATGGAACAATGACTGATTCAACCATTATCGGAGCAAATAGAATTTTTAAATTTAAACACCGATACCCTATTGCAAGTTATTTAGTTGCTTTAGGTATAGGAAAATATAATAGATATAATTTAGGAAATTTGCCTGTTGGTAGTACATCTGTTCCTTTTATTTTAAATATGTTTCAAGGAAAATCTGCTTCAACTGAAACAACTATTTTAAATGTGATGAATAATCACAAATTAGTTTTTGCAGCATTTAATAATTTATTTGGTGATTATCCTTTTGCAAAAGAAAAACATGGATTTTACGAGTTTGGTTTTAGTGGTGGCATGGAGCACCAAACCTTTTCTGGTATTGGAGGTAGTAGTTTACAAAGCAATAGTATTTTAGCACATGAATTAGCACATCAATGGTGGGGAGATAAAGCCACTTTTGCAACTTGGAATCATCTTTGGTTAGCAGAAGGTTTTGCAACTTATAGTGAAGTTTTAGCAGCAGAAAATGTATCTGCTCTGGGTATTAATCCTATTTCAAAATTAGCTAGTGTAAAAAGTAGTGCACGTTCAAACACATCATCATCAATATACTTAACTAACATAGCAAGTTCAAATACAATTTGGACTAATTCTAACACAACTGCAATATATAATAGAGGTTGTATGGTAGCATCAATGTTAAGAACCTTATTAGGTGATACAAAATATTTTGCTGCGTGTAAAAATTATTTAAACAATAGTAATATAGCTTATAAATCTGCTACAACAAACGATTTACAAACACACATGGAAAATCAGTTAACTGCTATTAATTTATTTGATTTTTTTAATGAGTGGGTCAATAAAAAAGGTACTCCAGATTACAATGTTCTTTGGGGAAATAATGGCAATCACATCAATATTAGTCTTACACAAACTATAACTTCATCTGGAACAAGTGGCACAGTCTCATCACATTTTCCAATGCCCGTAATTTTATACATTGCTAATGCTGCTGGTACAATAGATACTACAATTACAGTATATCACAGATATTCAGGTGGAATTTATTATGATTGGCAAGGCACTATTGGTAATTCAATTAATGGGAATATCATTTCTTTTAATTTGCCTTTTATTCCATCCACTGTAACATTTGATCCACAAAACAGAACTATGGCAAATGCAACAGTGAGCTATTCAAGTGCATTAGCCATTACCGATGTAAAACTTTCTGCACAAAAAACAGTAAATCAATATTTTTTTAATCTACATTTTATTAGTGATGAAATCATTGAAAAAGTGGAACTTCAACAAAGTGATGATGGAATTCATTTTGAGTTAATGGATCAAATGATTGAATCAAATTCATCTAGCAATAAGAAGAATTATACAATGTTGAGCAATATTGAAAGAATTAGAAAAAATTATAGAGCAAAAATTATTACTGCTAATAAAAATATTTTTTCAAATATTGTAGTATTTGATAACCGCTTAATAAAAAATAATGTACTTTATTTTCAAAATCCTTTTCAACATTCAGGAGTAATAAATTTCGAAAATAAGAATAAAAAAGAAATTACTATACATCTTGTAAGCATTGATGGTAAAGTATTACAGAAGATTAAAACTTCCAATGATTACATACTTTTTAATTCAAGTTTATTTAAAAATGGAACTTATGCAATTCAATTATTTATAGAAGATGAACTACTAACTGCAGAGAAAATTATAATCAAAAATTAAAGCCCCATTATTTTATATTTATTTTTAACAATTAAAAGCCATAACCAACGTTTAAATTTGTAAATTCTATACAGCTAAAAAATATAATGTTTCGAATAATGTTAATAGCCATTTTATCTTATTTTTTATTTTCTTGCAACAATGCAAATTTTTCTGATGTATTGAAGTCTTCGCACGACTCTACAATCAGTGTAAAACCATTGTCTGAAAATATGAAGGGCTATTATCAACAACAAATAGAAAATGTTTACTCGCAATTATTAGTTAATAGTGGTTTTAATGGTGGTATACTTATTGCAAAAAATGGAGAAATTATATTTGAAGATTATAAAGGTTATGCTAATTACGCAACAAAAACACCTTTAACTAAATCAACCCCAATACATATAGCTTCTGTTTCTAAAACATTTACATCTATTGCCATTTTACAACTAATGGAAAAACAAAAGTTGTACTTAGATTCAGATGTTAGAAACTATTTACCCAACTTTCCTTATGCTAATATTACGGTAAAAAATTTATTGAGTCATAGAAGTGGTTTACCCAACTATGTTCATTTAATGGATGGAAGAAGTGTTTTGCTATCGCGTAAAAAAAATAAAAGAGGTAAATGGGTAACATACAAAAAAATTATTCAAAACAATATTGGGAATGGCTTTGTTACAAACGATGAAGTATTGTCTTTTTTAATAGATAAACATCCACCAATCGAAGCATTACCAAACAAGAAATTTAATTATTGTAATACCAATTTTGCTTTGTTAGCACTAATTGTTGAAAAAATTGCTCGTCAAGATTTTCCAAGCTATGTAAAGCAAAATATTTTTATGCCATTAGGCATGAACAATTCTTATGTATTTAGCATAAAGGATACTTCGTGTTACACACCCTCGTATAAGTATAATTTTGTTCCTTATGGATTAGAAAAACTAGATTGTGTTTATGGTGATAAAAATGTATACAGCACTCCAGAAGATTTATTAATTTGGGATCAGGCTTTGTACACTAACAAAATAATTAGCCAAAATACATTACAAATTGCATTTACACCTTATAGTAACGAAAGACCAGGTTATCACAATTATGGTTTAGGATTTAGATTATATACGTATCCCGATAAAATTATACCTTATCATAATGGTTGGTGGCACGGCAATAATGCAGTTTTTACCAGAATGATTCAAGATTCTGCAACAATCATTGTTTTAGGAAATAAATTTAATTCCAAAATTTATAAGGCCAAAGAGTTGGCTAATATTTTTGCACAAAG
>JANLVQ010000068.1:0-5154 GCA_031364085.1 Chitinophagaceae bacterium | reverse complement strand
GTGGTCCCATTTTTATGAGTCTTTCTCTGCCCAATTGCTTTTCAATAACGAAAATTTTTTTAATAACTTCTTGTGCCGTTAAATGGGTTTTTATAATAACTACTTGATTTAAAAAATTAGGCTGATCTGTAATTCCCCATGCAGCAGTTTCGTAAATAGATGATTTCTTTTGAATGGTTCCAACATCTTGTTGTAATGCTTCTAAAGCCTTGCTCAGATTTTGAACTCGATTGCCTAAATTTCCGCCTAAAAGTAAAACAACCTGTGATTTTTGCATTTCAGTTTTTATCGCTACACAAAAATTATTGTTTATGATATTCTATTAAGCCATCAATTGGTTTTTTAATAATCTTACCGAGCTTAATTTCATAGATATTAAACAGTTCTTTGATAACATCTTTAAAAGCAAAAGCAACGCTTCCTGTAAAAGAAACAGGAAAGATCCAGGTTTCACCAATTTTATATAAGTGTTGATAAATAAATTCGTGCAAGCCATCTTCAATAATATTTTCAACCATATAATGACCTCTATTATCTGATAAGAAATTGGTAAAACTTGCTAAAAATTTATTGGGTAAAGGTTGCTTGTATGTTTGTTCTAGAATGGCAGTTTTATCTAGTTGATACTTTTTTTCAAAATTTAGCTTAAGCTCATCATCAAATGTTTTATACAAATAATATTGTAATACTTTTTTACCCAAATAAGCACCACTACCTTCATCGCCTAAAACATAGCCTAAAGCCGGACTAGTTTTGGTAATTTGTTTTCCATTATAAAAACCAACATTTGATCCAGTGCCTAAAATACAAGCAATACCTTTTTCTTTTTGAAACATTGCCCTTGCAGCTCCCATTAAATCAGTCTGAATTTCGATTTTAGTTTTAGGAAAAACACTTTTCAAAGCAGCTTTAATAATTGAAATATTATTGGCATTACTTAAACCTGTACCATAAAAAAATATTTTATTAATGTTTGTAGATTTTATTTTAACTAATACCGATTGAAATATTTTTATTATTTCAGTATCAGACAAAAAATATGGGCTAATACCAATAGTTGTAAATTTTTGTTTTTTATCTTCATTTACAAAACACCAATCGCAAGATGTTGAGCCACTATCAGCTATTAAATATGCCATTGTAAAATATTAAGTAGTTCCAAATTTAATATTTTAAAGCTTACAAATATCTTTCTTGTAAAATGTTTTTATGGTGTATAAAATGCCCATAAATAATAAATGCAATAGCATTAACAGTTATTTCTTTTCCATTTGCAGTGCCCGTTTGTGCAAGTTGTTCATCAGATAAATTTTGCAAAAACAAATCTGTACTCTTCCGCAATGCTAGAATTTCACTTGCTAAATCTTTAAAATTTTTTTCGCCAGCATGGGCATTTCTGGCATAATCATTCTCATCAAATCCAGGTAAATCTGTTTTATCTTTCCTAGAAAATCTAGTAGCCCTATAAACAAATACACGTTCGGTATCTATCAAGTGTTGTAACAAATCTTTTACTGTCCATTTATCTGTTGCATAAGCAAAATCTTGTTTTTCTAAAGGAATTGATTCAATAAAATTATTAAATTGGTTGGCATAATTATTAATTAATTCTTTAATTGAATCGCCATTTGTTTTATCGATATAATTTTTATAGAAAGTTGGATATTCATTTTCAAGTGGGCGTGCCATAATGTATTTTATTATTGGTGAGATTCAAAAAAACTAAATAATGTTGTACCATAATTTCTTACAAAACTAAAGCCATCAAATTTTTCGTAATTGTTTCTTGGCGTATGTTCTAAAACAAAAAAACCATCATTTGCTATTAAATTCTGATTCACAATAATTTTAGGCAGTTCATCAATAGTACCTAAAGAATATGGTGGGCCAGCAAAAATAAAATCGAATTGTTCTGAACATGTTTTTAAAAAACTAAACACTTCCATTTTAAAAATCTTAGCATTTTCTATTTGCAATAATTCGATATTTTTTTTTATGAATGAATGCATGCTTCTATCCATTTCAACAATAGTTAAATCAGTAACTCCACGAGAAGCTAATTCATAACTTATACAGCCCGTACCACCAAATAGATCAAGTGTTTTTAAACCTTTAAAATCAATTCGATGTTGCAGAATATTAAATAGCCCTTCTTTTGCAATATCAGTTGTAGGCCTTGTGTGGGGCATGTTTGCAGGTGGTTGTATTCTTCTACCTCCAAACCTGCCAGAAATGATTCTCATACTGAAAGATTATAGAAAGGGGTATACCAGTGTGCTTCGTTTGCAGAAATATATTCTGAAAATAAATTATCATTTGCAATAATTTCTAATGATAATCTTCCAAAAATATTTTCCAGTAACTCAAAATGACGAGAAGAAACATCGATTAAACCAGAAACTTCAACAGGAGTATTTTTAACACTCAAATTAAATTCTTGAACTATATTAAGCAAATAATAAATAACATCTTCTGGTGAATTGATTTGATAAGTTTGAATGAGCATTAACTTATTATCATATATCACCACCACCAACATAGATTTGTTGTAAAATTGTACCTTAATCATTTCCATTAACATTCTTTCTTTACCAAATAAATTCTCTAACACTTTGGTATAGGTATTTTTATAAATAAAAGAAACAAAATTATTTTTTATGGTATGATTTAAACTTGCAGAATAACGATAAACCGAAACAGGATTGTCAACTATATTAATCAAATCTGCATTTGAAATTACATTATTGTTATCGCCATAAATTGCTGCCAAATAAGTTTCAGAACTTTCTCTTTTATATTTGGTAGAAGGCACTATTAATGTTTCGGAATTATTTAAATAAATTGTTGTATCGCTAAAAGTTTTACTTAAAATTTTACTTTGGTTTTTTGTGGCATTAAAAATTCCTTCCCATTCACCATTGGTTCCATTAATTTCGTAGAATTCGAATGCTTGAGTTGATAACCCATTTTTTTCAAGAATGGCAATATGATGATTGTTAACTTCAACAATTAATTTTGAGTTGAAATTGGAAGATTGTTGATCTTGCGAGGAGGCAATGTTCAATTTTTGTTCTACCATAACTCAAAAATAGGTAAATGCAGCATATGTAAATTTGTAAACCAATATTTTTAAAGAAAATATTAAAATGCGAGGGGTTTAAAAGTAAACATTTAAAGTGAACAAAAATTTTATGCTTAGAAATTTAATTAATAAATCAAGCTTTTTCATAACCAAATGGGTATTGATAAGCATTATTTTTATAAGCTGCAAAACAACAAAAAATTCACAGCAATTCACTTCTCATCAGCCTCAAAATAATCAACAAAATAATGAAGTAAAACCAAATGATAAATCTGATACAAACACTCTTGCAGATACATTACAAAACGCTCATGTAAGTATTTGTGTTTTTGATGCTTCGAAGAATACATTTCTAACATCATACCAATCAGAAAAACTTTTTATACCTGCCAGCAATTTAAAAATTGCAACATGCTATGTTGCTTTAAAATATTTGAGTGATAGTTTGGTTGGATTGAACTATATCGAAGATGATACTTCAATTCAAATACAAGGAACTGCTGATCCAACATTTTTAAATGACAATTTTAAAAATCAATCTGTTTTTAATTGGCTAAAAACAAAATCGAACAAGAAAATTTATTTACTTAACTCTAAATTCAGCACAACAACATATGCCCAAGGTTGGTCGTGGGATGATTATTTAGAACCGTTTATGGCAGAAAGAACAAGTTTTCCAATATATGAGAATGCCGTTACTTTCAATTTTAGTAATGGTTTTAAAGCTTCCCCAAAATATTTTGAAAATAAAATTGCAGCAACTTTTGAAGCCAGTAATAACAATAATAAATTTAATGTTACAAGAAGTTTTGGCTCAAACAATTTTGCAATAATTCCAGGAAATAATTTAACCAAAACCATTACTTTTTCTAGCGAAGCAGATAATCCTGTTTTACAAAACAGACAATTAGCTCAACTTCTTAGCGACACATTAAAACTAAATATTGTGAGCAAACCAGTTTACAATTATGTATTAGGCAAAAAAGTTTATTCACAATTAAAAGATGAAGTATTACAATCTATGATGTTTAGAAGCGATAATTTTATTGCTGAGCAACTGCTATTAATGGTAAGTAATGAATTGTTTAAAGAAATGGATGAGAACAAATTAATACAATACCTTTTACATAATGATTTTAATGAATTGCCACAAACTCCAAGATGGGTTGATGGAAGTGGATTAAGCAGATATAATTTATTTACAGCTCAAGATCTAGTTTTTATTTTGAACAAAATGAAATCTGAATTTGGCTGGCAAAGAATTAGCAAAATATTTCCAAAAGGAAACGAAGGAACACTAAAAAATATGTTTTTAAAAAACAGCAATCAGGTGTATGCAAAATCTGGTACATTAAGCAATACATATTGCTTATCTGGTTTTCTGATTGCCAACTCGGGTAAAGAATTTATTTTTTCAATAATGGTGAATAATCATCAAGTAAAAACACAACAAGTAAAAAATATTATTGAAAATTATTTAACCGCTATAATAGAAAAAAATTAAAGTGCAGGTTCTTGCTGACTTAAACAATGCCA
Organism: Chitinophagaceae bacterium; assembly: GCA_031364085.1. Classification (GTDB taxonomy): domain Bacteria; phylum Bacteroidota; class Bacteroidia; order Chitinophagales; family Chitinophagaceae; genus CAIVPM01. The sequence continues at coordinate 536 of JANLVQ010000068.1, read as the reverse complement.
ACTACCTAAACCCCAAATTACATCTCTACTATAAATGCCAATTGTTTTTCTATCCTTGAAACAATTACTAATAATTTCAAGAGCTTTTTCGTCATTATTATCTCTAAAAATTGGAACAATAACAGCATGATTTGATATATAAAAATTTGCATAGGATGCTGGTAGGCGTTGACCTTCTAAAATAACTGCATTAGGCATAGGCAATTCTATAATGTTCATTTGTTTGCCATTTTGCAAACGCATTTTATTAAGTTGCTTTAGGTTTTGTTGCAGTAATTTATAGTTTTCATCTTTTTTATTTTCTTCAATAACAGTTACAACTGAATCTTCATTTACAAAACGAACTGTGTCATCAATATGTCCATCAGTATCATCACCAATAATTCCTTCATCAACCCAAAGAATATGCTCAGCCCCATAATATTGAATTAAATAATTTTCAATTTGTGCTTGATTTAAATGAGGATTTCTATTTTCATTCAATAGACAACATGTAGAAGTTAATATGGTTCCTGCACCATTAAATTCCACAGAAC
>JANLVQ010000217.1:0-1900 GCA_031364085.1 Chitinophagaceae bacterium | reverse complement strand
AGCAGGGTCTCGTGAAAGTCTCGTTAGAGTCTTGTGAGAGTCCCGTGAGAGTCTCGTAAGAATTAGCTAAAACGTAGCTTGTCTTTGAGGAGATAAGACTTTGGCTGTTGGCGGACGCACAACAGCTGCGAGCGGGATAGGTTGGGGGTTTGGGAGCGAAGGATGGGTGCCAACAATGCCAAGCTGGTGTTTTTCATTTATTACTATAAAAGTCGAAATCAAAGTAGTGTCTTTTATCATGTTCCCAAATTTCACCAATTTGGTTCTTTGAACATAAGTCAACAGGGATAGCTTTTTTGCCACTTAATTCTAATAACGAACCGAAATAGATCGAAAAGGTTGTTTTGTCAAACTGAATTGCCATCCAATGTGCAACTGCATTATGTTTCTTTTCAGAAGCATAAGCTTTTCTATATGCATTATTCCCAAGGTTATACCTAGAATTTAATGTTCCTTTCTTCTCAAAGTTATTTCTTGCTTTTACACTTATAATAATTTTAATTCCATTCTTTTCGCATTCAAGGTCTGCAAAAGGTTCGTTTAAACTTTTGTCATTTAGATTTCTTATTCTATCATAGCCTCTATCAACAAGTGCTTTAATAGCAAATAATTCACCTAGTTCACCTAATGATTTCTTTCTTGCGGCTTCTTTTTTGTTTACATCTTCCATTTTGTTTCAAGATATTGTACTACCGACGGGCAGGTATTGCTGCAGGTGGGAAACTTTATAACGTCCAGCCCGGAACCGCTGCCCAATTGAAAAATATAAAGTTGAAGTTAACAACAAAAAGCCAAATAGATATTCGTCAGCCGGAACAAAAGTACAGCGATCAAACAGCCGAAGTTTCAACGTACAGCCCTGCTTGCACAACTCCATGTTGGCTGTTCGTTTTTCTACAACTCTGAGGGATTGTCGTATTTCGATAGAATCTTCAATTTCCCTTCAAAAATTATTTCTTTTTGAATTAGGTCAGAGTTTGAATTAATTTGTCCGTGCCAATATTTGTTAGCAAGCTCATTGAAGTCAGTAAACTTAAAAATATCCATTTGAATAAATGAACCATCTGCATGAAATAAATTACCTGTCACACTTACCTTACAAATTAATTTGTTTTCATTGTCGTTAAATTCAGTCCACCATTTTTCGATTTGCTCTTTGTCTGATAGCCAGAAACATTTTTGTCTTGACGGTAATTCGAAAAAATATTTTGTACGACAGTCTTCAAAAATTATTTCCCTAAGCATCTTTCGAGATTGTGCTAAGGAATGAAAGGTTTGTTTTAGAAGATTAAAAATATGCGAATTAAATCCTTGTATGTTTGAAACATTGTTTTGGTTTAATTCTTGATTGTCAATGGAATTATTAAACTTTTCGAGTTCATCTATATTTTTATTTAAATAATCAATTAGTTCAAACTGTTCAAAATCTTTAGACACTTTGCGATGTGGCTCCGTTGAAAGTCCTTTATAAAAATGATTGAATTCGTCTTTTGGTGTCTCTAATATGTTGCCAGGCTTCCAGAGGTCTTGATGGTGATTTTTTCTATGAATGTGAAAGAGTTCTTTGTCTACAACCTGCATAAATTTGTGGGTTTAAAATGACAGCCAACACTACAATTTATTATATAAGAGGCTGCTCACCAAAACAATTGCTTTTGATTACAAATACCTTGCTGTTATACATTTCGTACTTTGCCTACCGGCAGGCAGGTTGTTGTTGGGACAATCCGTTTTTATTCTTTTTAAAAAATTGAAATTCTCACACTATTAAAAGCAATCTCTAGCTATCAGAGGCAATGCAATGTTAGCAGAAGGTTTACTTATTTTACTAATTCACGCCGAAATCTATTTGCTATATATTTTTCAAAATATCCGTCTTTAGAAGAGTGCATAATAAAAG
>JANLVQ010000206.1:0-3958 GCA_031364085.1 Chitinophagaceae bacterium | reverse complement strand
AAAGTAGTATCACTACAACCTTGCATCACACTACTTAACCTTCCTGGAAATGAATCAACTCCATAAGTTCTAATGGTATCAATCATCATTCCACGTGCACCACTTCCACTTAAAGGTCTAACTAAAGCAGTGGGTAATGCTTCAACAAATCTGGTATCAAAACCCATCATAATGAAAATATTTTTCATTCCTACTAGAATTACATCAAAAGTTCCACTTGTTCTAAGCATACTTATAGCAACTAACATACCTACCAAATAAGGAATTATTTTAATTGAGGTATTAAACCCTTCTTTAGCACCATCAACAAAAGAATCAAATACATCAATTTTTTTGTATACCCCACCTAATACAATGAACAATATTATTAATACTAAAATTCCATTACCTAAAGCATTGGAAAAGCTATCCATCCTATCTTTGGTAAGTTGGTGTACATAAAATACTAATGCCAAAATAATTGCACTAATACCCATAACCCAAGCTAATATTGCAGGCTGTAAAAGATTGATTTTTTGTTTAATAGATACAATAATCATTGCAGCAACGGTTGCAACAAAAGTGGTAATTAAACAGGGTATAAAAATATCGGTTGCATTAGCTGCTCCCATTTTGCTTCGAATAGCTATAATGCTTACTGGTATTAGGGTTAGGCCTGCAGCATGCAAACTCAAAAACATAATTTGAGCATTTGATGCTCTTTCTTTATCGGGATTTAATTCTTGTAAGCTTTGCATTGCTTTAATACCAAATGGTGTAGCAGCATTATCTAAATTTAAAAGATTTGCACTATAGTTCAACATCATATGTCCAAAAGCTGGATGATCTTTTGGAACTTCAGGAAAAAGTTTTGAAAAAAATGGACGGATTAATCTAGATAAAAACCTTATACCACCTGCTTTTTCGGCAATACTCATTAATCCTATAAACAAAGCCATAATTCCAATTAAACCAATACAAATATCAACAGCATCTTTACAGGTTGTTAGTATTCCATTTGCTTGTTGTTCTTTACAAACTACAAATTCATTTTCACTTAATTTGTAATATTTATTATCACCAAATTTAACATCACTTTTTGTTGTTAATTCTAAGGCAATATTTTTTGGTAATGCAGCACTGTCAATAGTTCTAGAATTCGAAGTATCGCCCTGTTTACCAATAACTAAATTTGAAAATATTTTGGAATTCTGGTTAAAGAAAAACTGATAACCAGCTACAAAAATTGCAATGATGATAAATGCACTCCAAATTCGGCTTAATGCCATGTTATTAGTTTTTGGTTTAAAGATTAAAGTTAAAAGTTTAAACTGTTTTACAAAATAAAAAAGCCAACAATCAATTTTGACTGCTGACTTCTTTGTGTTTTACTTATTAAAAAAAACTAAAATTTAAACCCTAGGCCAAATTGTATTTGCTGACTTTTCCATTTATTACTTTCACTTAAATCATTAATATTATTTAAACCAATAGCATATCTTCCATAGATTCTGAGGTATCGAAAGTTAAGTTGTGCTCCACCAATCATTGCAAAATCAGAACTTTTAAATGGTTCTGAACCTCCAACTAATTTATTCTCACTTTTATTTAAGAGAAAACTATACTGAGGCCCAACATTTAAAACTAAAACATTCGCAATTTTATATCTGAATAAAATTGGAATAGTTAAGTAATTTAAGTTTACATCACTATTTTGAAAAGTAAAAGGCAAAGTTGCAGAAGTGTTTTCTGATTTAGTTTGAGAGTATAAAAATTCTGGTTGAATACCAATCTTTTTATTAAAATCTATTTCCATGAACAATCCACCCTGAAAGCTAGTCTTGTAGCCTTCTTTAAAAGATTGACCATCAATTTTTGTAAAATTTGTACCTGCTTTAATTCCAACATTAGCATCCTGAGCTTTTGAAGTAATTGTAATAAGAAAGATTGTTGAAAATACTAGAATAATTTTTTTCATAATTGTAATTTTAGATATGATATCAAATATGCAGCATAAGTTTAAATCCTTAATTAACTTTATCACTTTTTAACATTTTATAAAAATTAATATTCATGAGTTAAATTGCATGAATTAAAGATTTATAATGAAAAGATATTTATTTTTTTTACTGACTTCTTCTTTTTACAACTTGGCTTTAGCTCAACCTACTTTTATAAAAGATAGTATTGATGATTATATTAACGAAGGATTAAATGATTGGAAAATTCCTGGATTAGCTTTAACTATTGTTAAAAATGGTGAAGTAGTACTTTCTAAAGGATATGGTGTAAAAAATATTTTAACTAAGGAACCAGTTGATGAAAATACTTTATTCATTATTGCAAGCAATAGCAAACTATTTACAGGAACAGCTTTAGCTAAATTAGAATTTGAAAAAAAGCTTTCACTAGATGATAATATCACAAAATATTTTCCTGATTTTAAATTGTATAATTCAACTTCTACAAGTTTAGTTACCATAAAAGATATGTTAAGTCATCGTATTGGTACCAAAACATTTCAAGGTGATTTTACTTTTTGGAATAGTGCTTTATCTCGTAGTCAAGTTATGTTTAAGATGAGATTATTAAAACCAGTCAACGATTTTAGAACCAATTATGGATATTGTAATAGTTGTTTTTTAACTGCTGGAGAAATTATTCCAAAAGTTACAAAATTTTCTTGGGAAAAATATGTATTCGATAGTTTGGTTACACCTTTGAATATGTTTAGAACTAAAACATTAACCTACCAAATAAGTAAACTTGATAATATTGCAAGCCCATACACCACCTCGTTTACAGGTTTATTAACACAGCTTCCATTTGATAATATTGATAATCTTGCCCCTGCAACAAGTATGGTAAGTTGTATTAAAGATTTAAGTAATTGGTTAATGATGCAATTAGACAGCGGTAGATTGTATGGCAAACAAATTTTGCCTTGGCAAGTTGTTTCTAAAACCAGAGATATTATTACACCTATATCAAGTAAAAAAAGAGGTGCAACACATTTCACAGGCTATGGATTGGGCTTATTTATGAGTGATTATAATGGTAAACAAATTTTTAACCATACTGGCGGTGCAGATGGTTTTGTTACAAATACTTGTTTTATTCCAGAAATTAATTTAGGCATTTCAATTCTTACAAATAATGATAATCAAAACTTTTTCGAAATTTTAAGATGGCAAATTATTGATGCGTATTTAAACCTTCCTTTCACAAACAAAAGCAAACAACAATTACCAAGATTTATAGAAGATAACGAAAAGCAACTGAATGAAATTAAAGTTTGGAAAAGCAGAATAATAAATAATAAACCTAAACTTTCATTAAAATCATATGTAGGAACTTATGAAAATGAATTGTATGGAACTATTGATATTAGTGTTGTTGAGAATAATTTAAAAGTAAAGTTTAACAGCCATAATAACTTGTTTGCAACAATGCAATATATGGATAAGGATGAATGGATGATAACTTACAACCCCATTATGCTTGGAATTTTTGCTACAAAGTTTGATATTGAAGGAAGTAAAGTAAAAAATGTAAGTATTAAAGTGAGTGATTTTATTGAATATGATCCATACATCTTTAAGAAAATAAATTAGCAGGTAATTGTAACCAATTCATTGCATTTTTATTGAAGAGCTTTTCTTTAGTTTCTAGTTTAAAATTTGATGCTTCAATTAATTTTCCAGGATGATGTTCGCCGAGAGGAAATGGATAATCACTGCCTAAACAAATATGGTTTTCACCCATTAATTTAATTAAATAAACTAATGCATCTTCATCATGCACCAAACTATCTAACCAAAACTTATCTAGATAATTTTTTGGATTTTTATTGTTATCAATAGCAACTAAATCAGGTCGAATATTAAACCCATGTTCAATTCTACCAATTGTAAAAGGAAAAGATCCGCCACCATGTGCAAATGCAACTCTAAGTTTTGTAAATTTTTCAAAAACTCCA
>JANLVQ010000192.1:0-3276 GCA_031364085.1 Chitinophagaceae bacterium | reverse complement strand
CATATCTACTTTTAAAAAAGATAGGTCTAAATTGTCATCGTGTTTTTTACTAAATAATGAAAACATTAAAATTTATTTTTGATAAATAGGGATTAAATAATCTGTTTTAAACTCAACAACCATAAGCTGACCCAAACTTTCTATTTGTACATATACTTTTTTCTTACCATCACGCAATACAGTTCCTTCTTTATCAATGAATACACCATGACTAATTCTAACTTTTGTATTTTGTTTAAACCCTTCAGACGAAATAATTTCAAATTTTACATCTTTCTCCAAAAGAAATTTTTTCAGTAATTCTATTTCATCTTCTCTTACAACTGCAGGTTCTCTTAAATAATAAACAAAATTTAAAACACCTGGAGTAATTAAAACTTCATATTTTTCTGATTCATTTAAATGAACAAAAACATATGATCTAAAAATAGGTTCTTCAATTATTTTTTTTCTATCTGTCCACTGTTTTTGAATTTTTTGAATGGGGCACCAACTTTCTATCCCTTTATTAATTAGAGCAGTATCAACCTTTTTTTCCCAACGTGGCTTGGAATATACCACATACCATTTCTTTTCGGCCATACAATATTGAATATGAATCAAAATTAAGTTGAAATTATTCAAATTCTGTAATTAAAGAAGTTAAACAATAATTTAAATTTTTATCATATTAAAATTAATTATATATTAATATTTTTCTTGATTAATGATATTTTTTTCATTTTTTTGCTAAAACTTATTAGATATGTCACTAAGATTTGAAATTATTGAGGATATATTAACCCATCCAACAATAACTTTTACACAAAACGATGCTAAAATTACAGATATTTTTGGAGAAAATGTTTTTACATTAACTGTTGCTCGACAATTTTTGAATGAAGACGCATTTAAAAGCTTATCTGCAAGCATTAAATCAAGTAAAAAAATCGACAGATCTGTAGCAAATCAAATTGCAAATGGTTTAAAAGCTTGGGCTCAAACTAAAGGTGTTTCCCATTTTACACATTGGTTTCAACCATTAACAGGTGCAACTGCCGAAAAACATGATAGTTTCTTCACTTTAAAAAGTGATGGAACTGCTATTGAAGAATTTGATGGAGCTGCTTTAATACAACAAGAACCCGATGCTTCTTCTTTTCCAAGTGGAGGCTTAAGAGCAACTTTTGAAGCTCGTGGATATACTGCTTGGGATCCCTCTTCACCTGCTTTTATTATGGAAATTGGTCACGGAAAAACACTTTGTATTCCAACAATATTTATATCCTACACTGGAGAATCTTTAGATTATAAAGCCCCTCTTTTAAAAGCATTAGAGTCTTTGAACTCAGCAGCAGTAGATGTTTGTAATTATTTCGATAAAAATGTAAATAAAGTAACTGCAACATTGGGTTGGGAACAAGAATATTTTTTGATTGATGAAGCTTTAGCAAATGCTCGTCCTGATATTGTTCAATGTGGCAGAACTGTTTTTGGAGCATCTCCAGCAAAAGGTCAACAATTAGAAGATCATTATTTTGGCTCAATACCTGAGCGTTGTTATGCTTTTATGCGTGATTTTGAATATGAATGTTATAAGCTTGGAATTCCATTAAGAACAAGGCATAATGAAGTAGCTCCTGCACAATTTGAGTGTGCTCCAATATTTGAAGATGTAAGCATTGCCGTAGATCATAATGCCTTATTAATGGATATTATGGATAGAGTTTCACGTAGGCATAAACTAAAAGTGCTTTTACACGAAAAACCTTTTGCTAATATTAATGGTAGCGGTAAACATAATAACTGGAGTTTAGCAACAGATACAGGAGTTAATTTACTAAGTCCAGGAAAAACACCTAAAACCAATTTAATGTTCTTAACATTTTTCGTTAATGCCATTAAATCTGTTCATGATTATGCAGAATTAATAAGATCCTCTATAGCAAGTGCTGGCAATGATCACAGACTTGGAGCAAACGAAGCCCCACCAGCTATTATTTCTGTTTTTGTTGGCAAATATTTAACCAAAGTTTTAAATGATATTGAAAATAGAGTTGGAGACAAATTCGATGAGCAAGATGAAGCTATTTTAAAGTTAGATATTCATAGAAGCATTCCTGAGTTGATGTTAGATAATACTGATAGAAAGAGAACATCTCCTTTTGCATTTACAGGTAACAAATTTGAATTTAGAGCTGTTGGTTCTTCGGCAAATTGCTCAACACCAATGACAGTTTTAAATGCAGCTATGGCTGATACATTAAGAACTTTTAAATCAGATGTTGATGCTTTAATAAGTAAAGGAGAAAAGAAAGAAATAGCCATTATTCAAATTTTACAAAAATATATTGTTGAATGCAAATCTGTTTTATTTGAAGGTGATGGCTATAGTGAAGCTTGGCATAAAGAAGCCGAAAAAAGAGGATTACCTAATATACCCACTACACCACTTGCTTTAGATGCTATGGTATCAGATAAAGCTAAAAAACTTTATGCAAACAATAATGTTTACACACATCTTGAACTAGAAGCAAGACATGAAATTGAATTAGAAAAATACATTAAAAAAGTACAAATTGAAGCAAGGGTAATGGGCGATTTAGCTTTAAATCACATTCTTCCATCAGCTATTTTATATCAAAATAAATTAATTGAAAATGTAAATGGTTTAAAGAATTTAGGTTTTAACGAAGCTGCTTGTAAAAGTCAATTGGAACTTATTGAAAAAATCAATAACCATATTCAAACAGTTTATTCTAAATGTGCAGGCTTGGTTGAATCAAGAAAAAAAGCAAATAATATTGAAGATAACCGACAAAAAGCAATTGCTTATTGTGATGATGTAAAGCATGTTTATTTTGATGAAATTAGATACAATATTGACAAATTAGAACATTTAATTGGTGATGAGTATTGGACATTACCAAAATACAGAGAATTATTATTTTTGAGATAATTCTTAAAGCTTTTCCCCATTATAAGCCACAAGTATAAATAATATTATATTTGTGGCTTATAAGTTTTATTACATGGAGTACAATACAGCAAGAAATTATTTAAGTATGAGAGAATATGGTCGCCATATTCAAAGAATGGTTGAGTTTGTTTTAACCATTGAAGACAAAGAGAAACGAAATCAACAAGCAAAAATAATTATAGAATTTATGGGTTTATTGAATCCGCATTTAAAAAATGTTGAGGATTTCAGACATATGCTTTGGGATCATTTATTTTTTATTAGTGGTTTTAAATTAGATGTAGATAGCCCCTATCCTATTCCAGAAAAAGAAACTT
>JANLVQ010000174.1:0-9252 GCA_031364085.1 Chitinophagaceae bacterium | reverse complement strand
AAAAATTTATTGGTACTGAATATTCATTAAACTCTAGAATAACTGCTCATTTTGGAGGCTACTATATGTTTAATGATAATTTTGGATTTCATTTAAGTGGCTTACACAGCATCCAAGGCAAAAGCAACGAAACTGTAATTGGGGGTGCTGCTGAATTTATTGCCAATTCTGATGTAAGAAATAGAGTGAGTATTTATGCAGGTACTTGGTTAAGATTAAACGATGCTTTAATTCCATATTTAGGTATTGAATATTCCAATACAAGATTGGGTATTAGTTACGATGTAAATACTTCTTCTTTACAAACTGCTTCTGCAAGTAGGGGTGGCTTAGAAATTTCATTAATTTATAATCATCCAACAAATACAGATCGACCGATTGCTTGTCCTAAGTTTTAGTATCAACTTTTAATTCTATTGTAATACATTTGAGAATTAAAATTTATTGATGCTTGTTGCCAAAAATATTATTAAAAATTACGATTCTTTACAAGTTTTAAAATCTGTTAGTGTAACTATACAAAAGGGAGAGTTGGTTTGTATCACTGGATCTTCAGGTGCCGGTAAAAGTACACTATTGCATATTTTAGGCACACTAGATAAACCAGATTCTGGTGAAGTGTTTATTAATAATCAACCAATACAAAATCTCTCGGGTAAAAAATTGGCTGCATTTCGAAATAAACATATTGGATTTGTTTTTCAGTTTCATCATTTACTTCCAGAGTTTAGTGCTATTGAAAATGTTTGTATTCCTGGTTGGATTGCTGGAAGAAAAAAAAACGAATTAAATGCAGCAGCTAAATTAATTTTAAAAAGATTAGGATTAGAAGATAGAATAGAAAATAAACCTAATCAATTAAGTGGTGGAGAACAACAACGTGTAGCAGTTGCCAGAGCTTTAATCAATAATCCCGACATAATTTTTGCTGATGAACCCACTGGTAATTTAGATAGCCAACATGCAAGAGAATTACACAAATTATTTGTTGAATTAAGTGAAGAGTTTAATCAAACTTTTGTAATTGTTACTCATAATGAAGAGTTGGCTTCTTTAAGCAAAAGAGTTTTAAAAATGAAAGATGGTAAATTTGAATTTTAAAAAACACAGTATGGCAGAAACTATTTTATTAGAGATAAAAGACAATATAGCTTCAATTACTTTAAACAGACCAGATAAATTTAATTCTTTTAATAAAGAAATGGCTTTTGCAATGCAAGCAGCATTGGATGAATGTGTAAATAATAAAAATGTTCGTTGTATTTTAATTACAGGCAATGGAAAAGCTTTTAGTGCAGGACAAGATATTAGTGAATTAACTTCAGAAAATTCACCAACTATTTCTCAAATTTTATCTGATCATTACAACCCTATAGTTACTAGAATTAGAAATATTTCTTTGCCAATTGTTTGTGCTGTAAATGGTGTAGCTGCAGGGGCTGGAGCAAATATTGCATTAGCTTGTGATGTAGTAATAGCAGGCAATTCAGCAAGTTTTATTCAAGCATTTAGTAAAATTGGATTAATACCAGATAGTGGTGGAACTTATACTTTACCTAGATTAATTGGTTTTCAAAGAGCATCTGCTTTAATGATGTTAGGTGATAAAGTTTCTGCAACAGAAGCTTTACAAATGGGAATGGTTTACAAAGTCTTTTCTGATGAAACATTGCAAGAAGAAAGTATAAAAATTGCTACTACATTAGCCAATATGCCAACAAAAGGATTGGCTTATACAAAATTTGTTTTAAATCATTCTGCAAATAATTCTTTACAAGAACAACTAAAATTAGAAGACGAATATCAACAAATAGCTGCAACAACGAAAGATTATGCTGAAGGAATAGCAGCTTTTATAGAAAAAAGAAAACCAAATTTTACAGGAGAATAAAATATTAATTATGAGTACAGCACAACAAGTTGTTGATCACATGATGTTACACGATAAATTTAGTCAGTGGTTAGGCATTGAAGTTTTAGAAGTGCAAGAAGGATACAGCAAAATTAAAATGATTGTAAGAGCTGAAATGGTAAATGGCTTTGGAATTGCACATGGTGGAATTGCATTTAGCTTAGCAGATAGTGCTTTTGCTTTTGCATGTAACAATAGAAATAATTTATCTGTTGCATTAGATACCTCAATCAATTTTACTAAAGCAGTAAACACTGGTGATACTTTAATTGCTGAAGCCAACGAAATTCACAATGGCAGAAGCACAGGACTTTATTTAATTTCAATTTTTAATCAGCATAACGAACAAGTAGCACATTTTAAAGGCAATTGTTTTAGAACAGGAAAAACACATATTTAATGATTTATTCATTTAACAATTTTATTCCAGTCATTCATCCTAGTGCTTTTGTTCATCCTCAAGCATGTGTTATTGGAAATGTAATAATTGGTAAAAATGTTTATGTAGGACCCTGTGCAGTTTTACGTGGCGATTGGGGAAAAATAATTATTGAAGATGGTTGCAATATTCAGGAAAACTGTACTGTACATATGTTTCCTGGGGTTGATACTGTATTAAAAGAGAATGCACATGTTGGTCATGGTGCAATAATTCATGGTGCAATAATTGGCAAAAATTGTTTGATAGGAATGAATAGTGTAATTATGGATAATGTTATTTTAGGAGATGAATGTGTGGTTGGTGCATTGAGTTTTATTAAGCAAGATGAAGTGTTTGAAAATAGAAGTTTAATTGTAGGAAATCCTGCAAAAAAAATTAAAGATGTTACTAACGAAATGATTGATTGGAAATCGGCAGGTACCAAACTTTATCAGAGTTTACCACAAGAAATGTATGCATCTTTAAAAGAATGTGAACCTTTAATCGAAGAGCCAATTGATAGAAAAATACAAGAGAAGATTTATCTACCATTAAAAAAATAACGAGACAGTTTTATAACTTCAACAGCTTCCTTAACATCGTGTACTCTTAAAATATTAGCTCCATTTAAAATGCCAATTGTATTTAAAACAGTTGTACCATTTAATGCTTCTTCAGCAGTAATTCCTAAGGATTTATATATACTACTTTTTCTTGAAATACCTATTAACATTGGCTTTTGTAATGATTGAAATTCTTTAAGGTTTTTAAGTAACTCAAAATTTTGTTCAGTAGTTTTTGCAAAGCCAAATCCAATATCAAGAATAATATTATCTATGCCCACTTTTTCTGCTAAAGTAATTTTATCTATAAAATAATTTTTAATCTCCCCGACCACATTATCATAATAAGTGTTTGATTGCATGTTTTGGGGAGTACCTTTTATATGCATACATATATAAGGCACTTTAAGCTTAGCAACAGTTAAAAACATTTCCTCATCTAAATTACCTCCACTAATATCATTCACCATTAAAGCTCCAGCATCAACTGCAAGTTTTGCAACCTGAGATTGAAATGTATCTATTGAAATAATGGTTTTTGGGAACTTTTGATGCACAGATTCAATAATCGGAATTACTCTTTTCAATTCTTCATCAACAGAAATCATTTCGCTTCCTGGTCTTGTGCTTTGTCCACCAATATCCAAGATAGTTGCACCATCTTTCAACATTTTTTCTGCTACAAATAATGCTTCATCAATGTTTGTTTGTCTATTATTTTTATAAAAAGAATCAGGTGTTGCATTTATGATGCCCATTGCAATGGGTGCATCAAATTTTAAAATTTTTCCTTTACAATTTAAAGTGAACATTCAACAAAGATTGAGTAACAAAGTAACAAAGATTATGAAGGATATTATCTTTGAACCAAATGAATTTTAAAACAGCTTCGAAATATATTGTTGAAGAACTCAATACAATTTACTCAGAAAGAGAATCTCAGAATATTGCATATTTAATTTTAGAAGATATTACAAAATTAAATTCAACTGAAAGATTAGTGGCTATAGCACAAGAATTAACTCCTCATCAAATTCATAGTTTTGAAAATTATTTACACCAACTAAAACAACATAAACCCATTCAGCAAATACTAGGCTACACATGGTTTTCTGGTAATAATTTTTTTGTGAATGAACATGTTTTGATACCTAGACCAGAAACTGAAGAACTTGTTGAGTTAATAGTTAATGAAAATAAAAATGAGTTTTTAAACAATCTAGACATTGGTACTGGCAGTGGTTGTATAGCTATTTCGTTAAAAAATAAATTACCCAATTCAATAATTTCTGCAATAGATGTGTGTTCTTTTGCATTACAAGTTGCTCATCAAAATGCAGAACATTTGAGTACTTCAATTCATTTAAAACAAATTAATTTTTTAAATGAAGACAATTGGGATGCATTAGAAACTTATGATATAATAGTAAGCAATCCACCATACATTAAACAAAGTGAACAAGTTGAAATGCATCAAAATGTATTGCAACATGAACCACACTTGGCTTTGTTTGTACCAGATAATGATGCATTACTATTTTATAAAAAAATTGCATTATTTGCTCAAACTCATTTAAAAAAAGATGGCAAAATTTATATTGAAATAAATGAAACTCTTGGAAGAGAAACTGCTGAAGTTTTCTCTACAAAAGGTTATCAAACGCAAATTATTAAAGACATGCAAGGAAAAGAAAGAATGATTAAGGCTTGGGAAACTTGTATTATCTAACTTTAATAAATAAACTAATAAAATGCTCCATCAATTATCTCACATAAAAAGTAATTTTAATAGTGGCAAAACTAAACCCATTGAATTTAGAAAAGAACAATTAGTTAAACTAAAATCAGTAGTATTAAAACATGAAGATGAATTATACACTGCTTTATACTCAGATTTAAAGAAAAGTAAAGAAGAAGTTTGGGTAACTGAAATTGGATTTTTTTTAACTGAGTTAAATGCAACTTTAAAAAACATTGATAAATGGATGAAACCCGAAAGAGTAAAAACCAATTTACTTAATCTGCCATCATCAAGTTATATATACCACGAACCCTTAGGAGTTGTTTTAATAATAGCTCCTTGGAATTATCCATTTCAATTATTATTTACACCTTTAATTGGAGCCATTGCAGCAGGTAATTGTGTGGTACTAAAACCCAGTGAATTTACACCTGCTACTGCTGCAGCAATGAAGAAAATAATAGAAGAAACTTTTGATGAAAATTATATTTTATTTGTTGAAGGAGATGGGGCAACTGTTGTACCAGAAATGATGAACAGTTTTATTTTTGATCATGTTTTTTATACAGGCAGTACTGCAGTAGGAAAAATAATTTATGAGTTAGCAGCAAAAAATTTAGTGCCTGTTACATTAGAATTGGGAGGTAAAAGTCCTTGTGTTGTTGATGAAACAGCAAATATTAAAATTTCAGCTAAAAGAATTGCTGTAACAAAGTTTAGTAATTGTGGGCAAATGTGTGTTGCTCCAGATTATGTTTTAGTTCATGAAAAAGTAAAAGATAAATTAATAGATGAACTAAAAAAATATATTCAACAATTTTACGATGCCGATAGTTCTCAATCGTACAACTATGGAAAAATTATTAATGAAAAACAGTTTGATAGAATTGCAAAATATTTAGAAGATGGCAATATTGTTTTTGGAGGAAAATTAGAGAAAGAAAAATTATACATTCAACCAACAATAATTGAAGTTGAAAATTTAAATACTTCAATAATGCAAGATGAAATTTTTGGTCCTTTACTTCCTATCATCACCTACAAATCAAAAGAACAAGCATTAGATATCATTAATAAAAATCCAAACCCTTTAGCATTTTATATTTTCACCACTTCAACAACTGAAGAAAATTTTTGGCTAACTAAAGTTGCAGCAGGTGGTGCATGTGTAAACAATGCTAGTTGGCATTTAACCAATCATCATTTACCTTTTGGTGGTAGAGGTTTTAGTGGTTTAGGAAATTATCATGGCAAGTTTTCATTCAAAACTTTTAGCCATGCCAAAGCAGTTTTAAAAACTCCAAATTGGTTCGATCCTTCAATAAAATATCCCCCTTTTAAAGGGAAATTAAGTTTGTTTAAAAAGATGATTGGTTAGTAAAAATTCGAAAAGATAATTACTCAATATATTTGCCATGCTTTATGAGCAATCCAAACTTAAATACAGATACGAATAAAATTGTTCCCGCAGATAGGGAGTTTGAAAATAGTATTCGCCCAACCGAAATTGACGACTTTAGTGGTCAACCACAATTAATAGAAAATCTAACTATTTTTATTAAAGCTGCAAAACTTCGTGGAGAAGCATTAGATCATACTCTATTTCATGGCCCACCAGGATTAGGTAAAACAACTTTATCTAGAATTGTTGCTAATGAAATGGGGGTAAACATAAAAGAAACTAGTGGTCCAGTTATTGAAAAACCTGGCGACCTTGCAGGTTTACTTACCAATCTTGAAACGAATGACGTGTTGTTTATTGATGAAATACATAGATTAAGTACAGTTGTTGAAGAATATTTATATGCTGCAATGGAAGATTTTAAAATTGATATTATGATTGATACTGGCCCCAATGCAAGATCAGTTCAAATTAATTTAAATCCATTTACTTTAATTGGAGCTACCACAAGAAGTGGATTATTAACAGCACCACTCCTATCACGTTTTGGTATAAAATCTAGATTAGAATATTATAATGCCGAAACATTAAAAAAAATTATTCATCGTAGTGCTGGAATTTTACACACATCAATAGGAGATGAAGCAGCTAAAGAAATTGCAGGAAGAAGTAGAGGTACGCCAAGAATTGCTAATGGATTGTTACGAAGAGTAAGAGATTTTGCACAAGTTTTAAATGATAGCATTATTGATATTGGAATTACTGAACATGCCCTAAAAGCTTTAAATGTTGATGAACATGGACTAGATGATATGGATAATAGAATTCTTTTAACTATAATTGATAAATTTAAAGGTGGACCAGTAGGTTTAACAACAATTGCAACTTCTGTTGGCGAAGAAGCTGGTACAATTGAAGAAGTTTATGAACCATTTTTAATACAAGAAGGATTTTTACAACGTACTCCACGTGGCAGAGAAGCCACTTTAAAAGCTTATAATCACTTAGGAAAAAAGCCAAATAAAAATGTTTCTTCAGGGTTGTTTGAAGAATAATTTAAAAAATTTCCAATAGCGTAGTTAATAGAAAAGTAGATTCTAATAAATTCGCAGACTTAGAATAATTTATGTACGAAATAAAAGTAAATTTTGAAAGAAAAGGATTAGAAACAACAACAATTCAGTCTAATGCAATTGGAGATAGTTTATTAGAAATTCTTTTAGATAATGGTATAGAATTACATCATAATTGTGGTGCAGTTTGTGCCTGTAGCACTTGCCATTTATATGTTAATAATGGAATAGATTTTTTAGAAGAATTAAGCGATAAAGAAGAAGATTTTATTGATAGATCTGTGAACCCAAGAATCAATAGCCGTTTAGGCTGCCAATGCGTTTTACAAGAAGGCTCTGGAACAATTGAAATAACTTTGCCAGATCAAACACAATTTTTAGGAGAATAATACAATTAGCAAATTCGACAATTTGACAATTTGAAAATAAATGAAAGATGATGTTCAATTTTAAAACATTATTCATTAAACATTAAACATTACAATGCAACATTTTGAACCCCCAATACATTGGAACGATTATGAAGATATTGCTTTAAAACTTTACGAAAAGTTTGGAGACGATTTTACAGAAAGCAAAATTTATCGTGTTCGTTTTACCGATTTATTAGAATGGGTTTTATCACTCCCCAACTTCGTTGGCAAAAAAGAAGAATCTAATGAGGGTCATTTAGAAATGGTGCAAAGTAGTTGGGTGTATGAATGGAGAGATAATCAGAAAAAATAATTTACTTAACTGGAATATTATTCATATAAGGAATAAATACCCAACTAATTAATGTTATTAAAATAATTGCAATAATATTCATTACAAATCCTGTTTTTACCATTTGTTTTAATTGCAGTTTCCCACTTCCAAAAACAATTGCATTGGGTGGTGTGCCCATGGGTAACATACATGCAGCACTTGCACTTAAAGCCATTGGAATACCTAATATTAATGGACTAATGTGTAATGCATCAGAAATTCCTGCAATTACTGGTGCAAAAACAATTACCTGAGCTACATTGCTCATTACCTCACTTATAAAGATTGAAATAATTACGATAATAAGTATCAGCCAAAAAGTTCCAAAATTTGAAAACTGAGCCAACCAAACACCAAGCATTTCAATTAACCCAGCTTTTTCTAATTGATTGGCTAATGTAATTCCTCCTCCAAACAAAATTAATATTCCCCAAGCCATTTTTGCTGTGTCTTTCCACTCTAAAAGTGTTTTAGATTTCCCATTTTTATCACTAGAAGGAATGATAAATAATAATAACGCTCCAATCATAGCAATCATAGTATCATCAAGCTTAATTAATTTTTGTTGTGCATTAATTAAATCTTTTACAATCCATAAAAAAGCTGTCATAATAAAAACTACAAGTACTTTTTTTTCAGGTTTAGAAAGTTTACCCAAAAGGTTAATTTCATGCTGAATTAATCGTGCAGTTTTTAATGATGATTTAATATGATTGGGATATAAAAATTTTGTAGTTACAATATATAATGCAAACATTAATAAAATTGCTATTGGAGTACAAACCATCATCCAATCTGAAAATTGAATATTGTAATTGTATTTTTTATTTATAAATGCAGAAAATGCAACGTTGGGAGGTGTGCCAATAATGGTTGCAATTCCCCCAAAATTTGCAGCATAAGCTATAGCTAACAAAATGCAAACACTCATATTAGAAATATTTCCATCTCCTTCATGATTTAATTCCATTACTTTAATTACAGATAATGCAATTGGAAACATCATCATTGTAGTAGCAGTATTACTTAACCACATACTTATAAACCCTGTAGATAAAATAAAACCCAAAATAATTCTGTTTCCACTAGTACCAGTTTTTTTTACAATATTTAATGCAATACGTTTATGCAAATCCCATTTTTCAATTGCAAGCCCAATTAAAAATCCACCCATAAATAAAAAAATAACTGAGTTTGCATAAGGTGCAGCAGTTTCTTCCATTGATGCAACTTTAAATAATGGAAATAAAACTATGGGAAATAATGCTACAACTGGCATAGGTAAAGCTTCTGAAACCCACAGTACAATCATTAAAACAGCAATTGCTAATACTTTTGATGCAGCAACATTCACAGATAATGGATTAGCAAATAAAAAGAATATAAATAAAAA
>JANLVQ010000139.1:0-15443 GCA_031364085.1 Chitinophagaceae bacterium | reverse complement strand
TTTTGTTATTTAAGTATGATAACCGATAGGTATAGCAGAAAAATAGTGGGCTACTGTGTGCATCAGAATTTAAGTGTGGAAGGTTGTGTAACAGCATTAAAAATTGCATTAAAACAAAGAGTAAATAAGGATGAAAAATTGACTCATCACAGCGATAGGGGTGTTCAATATTGTTGTGATGCTTATGTGAGTTTATTGAAGAAAAACAACATTCAAATTAGTATGACACAAACAGGAGACCCATTAGAAAATGCCATTGCTGAAAGAATAAACAAAACCATCAAAGAAGAATTTGCAGAGGGCAAACAGATACATTTTACAGATGTGGCAACAGCACAAAAGGAAGTGAAGAAGTATGTGGAATATTACAATGAGAAACGTCCACACCGAAGTATTGAAATGTTAACACCTAATGTAGCACACCTTCAAAGTGGGATGTTAAAAAGACAATGGAAAACTTATTATAGCAAACAGCAAATAAGTATAAATTTGTAGAAGAAAAAAACAAAACGTCTTACGAAAGGGGACTTAAATACTTCTAGCTTTAAGTCTCTTTTCAAAAGAAAATGAGTCAATCAAAATCAGGACTAAAAAAGCATATCTGATCCCTGCTTTTTTAACCAAAAAGAGTCAACCAAATTCAGGACGAGGCACATTTTAAAACGACATACATTGACAAAGAAAACGACCATATTAATTATAACTATTTTGACCGTTGTAAACTGTTTCGGACAGACAGACAATAGTAAAAAACGGACACGAAGTATTTATTCAAATTGGATGAGCATAGACTATCTGAATTGTTTAAAGACAGACTTGCCTTGTGAATGTGAAAAATCAAAAAAATATTTTCTAATCAGTTTGGACACGACCAAGAAATTTGTTTTGCTTTATGACGGCAGAGCAAACTACGACTACAACCTCTATGACTTTAAGACAATTTCTAAAACTAACTTGGAAGTTTATAACAAGCAATATTCTCAAACTTTATTCAAGGACACAACTACAGTTATCGGACAAATAAAAATCAAAAACAACACTTTGCTTTTTATTGAGGCTTCTGGCAAGCAGACAAAATTTATTCTTTACAGCAAGGGCGACAATAACGGTTATTTTAAGGAACACATAAAATTGCTAAACTCTGCATTGACAATTAGGGGTTATGACAACTTAAACAAAACATTACAATCGGACAGTTTAAAATGTTGGTGCAATTGGGAACTTGACGGAGGTATAAATTTAGTTTTTGTAAATAAACGGGACTGGATACTTGAAAAGAAAGACAACGAACTATTCATTTACGAGTGGACTAATCCACCTGTTGACAAAACAGACGACTTGAAAATTGAGAAGAAATTAATTAAAAAATTAAAATGGTAGAACGACAAAACCACATTGACGGACAAAGAAAAACGCCCTATAACAGCGGGTTTAAGAAATTGGCGGTTCAGTGGTTAAATGAACATTTGTGCTTCGTATCAAGTTCGGTGCTGGCAGACAGTTTAGTGCTTCGAAATCGTGTCTCGTCCTAAAATAAGTTTCTTTCCCCACAACGTCTCCTTTCAAGCTGTGTGAGTTAGCAAAGGGACGTTGTGGAAATGTTTAGTACAAAAGCTCAATATTTCCTTCCTAACAACGTCTCCTTAATAGCCTTCTGAGTTAGCCATGGGATGTTGTGATAATGTTTATTACAAAAGCTCAAAAATTATTTTAGTTTTCCCTAGAGGTTGTTGTCTTACCCTCAACTCGAGAATTGATTTCACTCAGCTTTATGAGGCTTGTAGCCTCATAGTTTTATTTATTTTCCTTCCTCACAACATACCTTTGCTTACACACAAAACACTTTACAAGTAGATCTTTTGGAAAAAAATTATGATGTTGTTTTTGTACTATTTGGTGTAGAGTTTTGCACTATTCGTTTTCAAATAATCTTTAATTTGTTGAAAACTCATATTAGTCATTTCTAAAGATATTTTATCCTTAATGGCTCTAAATGTATTAACTGTGTCAAATTCTTTTTCTTGCATTGGTTTTTTTGGTTCAGTCTTCATATTCTAAAATTTCTTCTGGTGAACGTATTTCTAATACTTGATAATTTGAACGAATATTGATTGAGTTGTAGCCTCGAATTCTGTAAACATTTACGATGTGCTTAAAATTCCAGCTTACAAAATATCTGCCTTGTAAATTGTTGCAGTTGCAATGTGTATGCAATCGTCAATACTTGTTTGTCCAACAACTTTTTCTGCTACATACTTAGAAGCAAGAAATAATATTTCGTCTGTTACAATTACTCTTTCAATATTTTCTTTTGGTAGATTTTTAAAATGCTCCTTAACATATTCAGGTGCGTTTAATATTTCAGTTTCTGTCAAGTCAGAAAACATACATATTACTTGGCCTAATTTTACTCTTTCAAAAAGTTGATGAGTGGCTTCATCAAATTCTTTGTCAAAGACACCACCAAAAACTGAAGTATCAAAATAAAATCTTTGATCTAATCAATTTAGAATTTCTGGTGTAAAGGTAATACTATTTTTGGCAGTGTGTTTTCCCAGCTCTATGAGGCTTGTAGCCTTATAGTTTTAATTTATAAAATTTCGTCACTCAGTGGCAATAAGCAGTCTATTCATAAATAACAAAAAAGATTGCTTCGTTCCTCGCAAAGACATAACAACTCTATGAGACTTGCTGCCCCTGTTCGTTGTACGCCATTTTTTCCGACCCCTATCCTAGTTTGACACTGCAAAATAAAAGTATAAAAAAGCAATTTTTTTCGAGACTATGTTGTAAAAAAAATATTGATTTGAAGTATTTACATTTTTATTAAATTGCATAAATGCAAACTGTTATATTCCATGTTTGGCATTCTTTAACCTTCAATCTGATGCAAGTGATGAAAAGACAAAAAACAAATTGTAACAAAAATTAATAATAATAAAATGAATTATTTTTTAAGGTCTTTTATCATTCTCTCATTAACATTTATTTTGGTTTCTTGTAATGACAGACAACTTAAGCCAGATAACAATTCTATTGTTGATAGTTCTAAATCATTAACAATAATAAATACTGACTCAATAATCTTGAACTTAACAAAGCAGGTTTTAAATAGCATTAAAAACAAAGATTACAACATTCTTGCAGGATTTATACATCCAACTTTAGGGGTTAGATTTTCACCATATGCTTTTATAGACACCACAGTTAATTTAATATTTAGCACTGAAAAATTTCTACAACAAATTAAAACACAAAACAAATTTATTTGGGGTAGTTATGATGGCAGTGGAGATAACATAGATCTGACAGTTGAAAATTATTTTTCAAAGTTTGTTTATAATGCTGATTTTTTGAATGCCGAAAAAATAAGTTTGAATAAAATGATTGGTAGTGGTAATTCTTTAAATAATTTGGAGAAAGTTTACAAAGGTTGCTACTTTACTGAAAGTTACTTTTCTGGATTTGACAAAAAATATGATGGAATGGATTGGTGTTGCTTACGACTTGTTTTTAAAAAGCATCTTGACAAATATTATTTAATTGCTGTAGTACATGATCAATGGACAATTTGAAATCTATTTAAATATAATTACAATGAATAAAGAAATTTTAAAAATCAACAAAAATGGTGAAACACTTACCATCACCAGATCTGCAAGTGAAACGAATGGACAAATTACCGAATTTGAAGGATCAGATGAACAAGGTATTGGGCCACCAATGCATGTACATTTTAAACAAGAAGAAATGGTTAGGGTTATTAAAGGCAAAATGCGTGTAAAAACTTTAACCAAAGAGTTTTCACTTACAGAAGGAGAAGAATATTTATTTGCTATGGGAGAACCACATCAATTTTGGAATGAAGGTGATACTAAACTTCATTATACTGGTTATGTAAAACCATCAAACAACTATGAGTATTTTATAAAACATATTTATAAGTCTGCTAACGAAGCAAATGATGATAAGCCAAGTCAGTTTGATGCAGCATTCCTTTTAACAAAATATAAATCTGAAATGGACATGCTTGTAATTCCCAAACCAGTTAAGTTAATTTTATTTCCTATTTTTTTAGTAATAGGTAAACTAACAGGTAAATATAAAAAGTATGCAGATGCACCTTCTGCTATTTAAACTGTTTTAATGGTGTTTATCTCAATAACACAAAACAAAAACAAGAAAGAAAAAACAGATAAAATGAAAAATTTTGACTGGACAACATTTACAAAAAAAATAGCAATAAAAGCAAAACAATCAGAAATTTACAACGCTTGGACAAAAGCATCTGATATTGAAAAATGGTTTCTAAGTAAAGCGGTTTTTATTGACACTAACGAAAACTCAATAGGTAAAGAAGAACAAATAGAAAAAGGATTTTCTTACGAATGGAATTGGTTTTTATATGATGTTACCGAACGTGGAAAAATTACTGAAACGAACGGCCAGGATTTTATTCAGTTTACTTTTGCTGGTGAGTGTTTAGTAGACATTAAACTTTCTACTCAAGATGAATATGTAATAGTTGAACTGATACAAAAAAATATTGCAACAGATGAAAATTCGAAGCAAGAAATTCGACTTGGGTGCGAATCTGGATGGTCGTTCTTTCTTGTAAACTTAAAATCAGTTTATGAAGGTGGCATTGATTTAAGAAACAAAGACACCAAACATAAAGGAATGTTGAATACTTAGAATGAGAATGAATGGTAGCAGCTACAGAATATCTGTAAAACGTTCTACGCATTTTTAACAAAGAAACAATAACAGCAGAATACAAAATATAACAATAAGAAAAATACATTACATATCGGGATTAACCATAACAATTTTTATTGCACTACATTTATTCAATCATATTTTATGGGTTAACAAATCATTTTAATGGAGTTCAAATTCCGAGTGAATACAACATTCTAATTGGCAAATAAAATATTGGGGATGAAAAGCAAAAATATTTTTCTAATTGATGGTCTTGGTGCAATAATATCTACTTTTTGTTTAGTAGTTCTTGTTTACTTAGAAGACAAATTCGGAATGCCAAAAAACTATCTATATTTATTTATAACCATAGGAAGTATATGCTCAATTTACTCAATAAGTTGCTACTTTTTAAGTTCCACAAATTGGAGAAAATACTTAACATTAATTGCAATTTCTAATTTATTATATTGTGGTTTAACAGCTTTTTCAATTTATATAAATACGAACAAATTGACATCAATTGGATATATTTACTTTTGTGTTGAGCTAGTAATTATAATTACTTTAGCTGTATATGAACTTAAAAAAGCTAAAGCAAAATAATATATGAACAATAAATCTTTTTTGTTTGGAATTCTAGGCGTTCTATTTTTTATTTTAGGAACAATTTTGGCAGGTTTTCAATTTGAGAATTATAGCCATATTTCACAATTAATTAGTGAATCTTATGCCATTGGAACTCATTATGGTATTTCGCTTAGATTCTTTATTTTTTTACCAAGTGGCTTTTTTATTGCCTTATTTGCATTTCTTTCAATAAATGTTTTACCCAAAAGTACCCTAACAAAAATTGGCTTATTAGGAATTGGAATTTTTTATGGAATTGCTACAATAATAGTCAGCATTTTTCCATGCGATGCTGGTTGTAACAAAGAATTAATTGATCCCAGTTTATCTCAAATCATTCATAATCTTACTGGGTTTTTAACTTACACCATAGTTCCAATTTGTTTAATACTAGTTGGTATTAGTGCTAGAAAATGGACAAATGGGAAACAAGTTTTTTATGTAGGAATTGTTTGCGGAATTATCTCTTTTATATTTGTAAGTATTTTATTTGCAGATTTAAAATCAGAATTTGTTGGGCTTTATCAACGAATTATTGAAGCCTCTATTCTTTTATGGATATTTACATGTTCTTTCTATGTTAAAGGCCTAAAAAAAAAATAATCATAATCAATTTGCAATAAGTTGATAATTATTTAATACTTCTGTACCTTTTTAAGAAATAATTAAATTTTGCTTAATTAATATATTTTTATTGTTTATTAATAAATATTTATTAGTATTACATTTCAAATTTAAAATTTTAAAATTATGTCAAAAACAAACAATTTTATTTTTATTGTGTTACAAATTGTAGCCTGGATCATTTTTGTAGGTTTATCTATAGAAGCTGGAGGTTTGCTTGTCAATTTTATTTTCAGCATTTACAAACCAGAAATTGTAAGCCACTTATATCAGAAATTAGACTTAAGTGAAATGTATGCACAAAGCAAATGGGTTTTTTTCGGTATGTATAGTTTTATTCTATTTATCGCTATTTTGAAAGCAGTCCTATTTTATGTTGTTATTGTTCTAGTAACTAAAATTGATCTTGCAAAACCATTCAGCAGTTTTGTTGCAAAACAGATTTCACAAATTTGTTACTACACTTTTTCAATTGGTTTAATAAGTTACATAGCCCGACAAATTGCTAAATATTTAGAACATCATAATTATGATATTAGCATACTAAATCAGTTCTGGGTGGATAGTCAAGCATTTATTTTAATGGCAGCTGTAATTTATATTATTGCAACTATTTTCAAAAAAGGAATAGACATTCAAAACGAAAACGAATTAACTGTATAAGCCATGCCAATAATAGTAAACCTCGACGTAATGATGGCTAAAAGAAAAATGTCGTTAAACGAACTTTCAGAAAAAGTAGCACTCACATTATCTAACTTATCTATTCTAAAAACTGGAAAAGCAAAAGCCATTCGTTTTAGTACGTTAGAAGCGATTTGCAAAGCATTAGACTGTCAGCCTGCAGATATTTTGGAATATGTTGAGTAATGAAAATATTTTTAATGTGCGGATTCAAATAAAATAAATTTGAATCATGAAAAAAATAATAAAATCAAAGAAAAAAAAATTCTTTTCAAAGAAAGTATAACTGAAATAGTATTTTTGAAATAATAAATGACAAAAAAAATATCTGTCCGATATGGACGTAATTATAAAGTAGTACTTGCTATAGTATTTCCCTGTTTTTTAATAGCACCATTTATCTGGTTGATGCAGAAGTATGCTTATTTTTTTAAAGAATGGGAAGTATGGGTACTGATTTTTACTTTTCTTGCTAGTTTAATTTGGTTCATTGTTTGGATGGCATTAATGGTTTATCCCAAAACCCAATTAAGCATAAACAGAGATGAAGTAAGCTTATCATTTGATCCAAATAATTTTTTAAGCCCTAGAGATTTTAGATTAAATATTTCTGATATTACATCTTTTACAAAGCATGAAATAAATGGAGATGAATATTTTCTTTTTGAAACAAAAAATCCAACACGCAAATTTCAGATTTCTTCGTATTCTTATGAAATAGAAAATTTTATTTTCTTTAATGAAGCAATGGTTGAAATTAGTGAAAAAATTGGCATTTCTTGTGATGCAATTAAGTAATAAATTATTCCTTCGCCACAACGTCTCCTTAAAAGCCTTATGAGTTAGCCATGGGACGTTGTGATAATGTTTAGTACAAAAGCTCAACAATTATTTTAGTTTTCCCTAGAGGTTGTTGTCTTAACCTCAACTCGAGAATTGATTTCACCCTGTTCGTTGTACGCCATTTTTTCCGACCCCTATCCTAGTTTGACACTGCAAAATAAAAGCATAAAAAAGCAATTTTTTTCGAGACTCCATACTTAATGCAAATTCGACAAAATTTTAAAAAAAATGTTGCCCTTTCGGACTACTTCTGTACATTTGCATTGTGGGGGTAACAAAAAAATATAGAACAATCATTGCTTACAAACATTACTTTGAAGAATTTCTAACAAATTAGCGACAAAAAGTAAGAGAAAAAATTGTTTGGACTTTTTTGCTTATTGAAGATGTACAACAAGTTCCAGAAACCTACCTGAAACATTTAGAGGGAACAGACGGACTTTATGAAATTCGCATTCAACTTGCGAGTGACATTTTTAGAATTTTCTGCTTCTTCGACGAGGGAAAATTAGTTGTATTAGCAAATGGGTTTCAGAAGAAAACTCAAAAGACACCTAAACAAGAAATTGCAAAAGCCTTAAAAATAAAGGAGGAATATTATGAAAGCAAAAAATAATACAAAAACACTTGCCCAGTTAATTGATGAACAATATGGCAAAAAAGGAACTCCAAAAAGAGACAAATTCGATAAAGGTTATGAGACTTTTAAATTAGGGACAATGATACACGAAGCTAGGCTTGAAAAAGGTTTGACACAAGAGCAACTTGCACACAAATGTGGTACAAATAAAGCATACATTTCAAAGGTGGAGAACAACATAAAAGACGTTCGTATTTCGACATTACAAAAAATTGTTGAACTTGGTTTCGGTGGACAATTACAGCTATCAATCAAATTGTAGAACACTAAAACGGCGTACAACAGGGGTTTGTGTTAGCAGGGGGCAACTGTACTCGCCATCAACATTTGTTTATTGTGCTTCAGTTCAGGCTCGACGTTATAAATTTGGCTTATGAATAAAACATCAGCAATATTGCAATTATTGGGCTTTGGTTATGGGCAGACGGAACTCTAATTCCCCAACAAACGCCTTTTTCGTTGTGTGCTATGCGTGTAGAAAACTACTATTTAGTTTGACCATAAAGTGTTAAAAAACATCAGGGAAGCCGAAAACTGCATTTTGAAAGAGTAGGCAAAAAATCAATAAATTATTACGAATGAAAAAATTATTATTAAGTACATCATCCTTTTTTGCTTTGACAATTTTTGTTTTAAGCTTTCAAACAAGTTGTAAAAAAGAAACAATCACAAACACGGTAACTAAAACAGATACAGTTTATCAATGTACTACAACTATTAAAGGTTTATGGGTTGGGACATATTCAGTAAATTCAAATCCATCGCAAGGATTGCTATTTTATAGTTTATCAGTTTACCCTGATGGTTCACTTTTATACAAAACGAAAGGTGGAGACGGAAATTTTTACTATGCCAAGGGAACTTGGGCTCTTTCAGGAAGTAATGTTTTTTCTGCAACTGTTACATCCTTTGCAACTCCAATTGTAACTCAAACCATTACTGCTAATTATTCCAATTCTTTAGGTTTGACAAACGGTACTTGGGCTGACATATCAGGAGGGACAAATTCAGGAAATTTACAATCTATGGTAAAAACATACTAAAGTTTGGAAGTAATTACGAATTAATAAATTCCAAATTACTGCTATGCAACTATTATATGAAAATATATGCACAGCACACAGTTGTTGGAGGTGCAGATTTTGTTGCTTCACTAATAAAAGAAGGGCTTATTGACGTGTATTATTTTATAGTAAACCCAACTGCCATAAGTAATGGCCTAACTATTTTTAGTTTGATTGATGGTATACAAAAATTTACTCCAACACAAGCAAAATTATATTCTAGAGGTAAAATTGTTTTGAGTTATATACCAAAAAATGAATGATGAATTTGTTTACAGATTTTACTCAACAATTCTCAACACAATTTCATTTAGGAATAACAATAACCGTTTGATGAACTTATAAGCCTTTTATACTATTTTAAATTTGAAGCTATTTTTTTACACACTTTTAAGGTTGTAACAAAATTATTTTAAATAACAAAAATAAAAGCCATGAGCAAACTCGTTCAATTTGGAGAAGATGTTGAAGGCTATAATATTAAAGTATTAAACGAAAGAGAAATAAGAGCAGCAGCAGGTTTATTATTTTTAGCCACTTTTATTTCTTTTATGTTTATTATGTTTAAAGGCAATTTTCTATCCTTTAAATATGTAATTATTTTTTTCTTTACTGATTTTTTAATTCGTGTATTCATCAACCCAAAATTTTCCCCTAGTTTAATTATGGGTCGTTTGATTATTAGAAATCAAAACCCAGAATATGTTGGTGCTAAACAAAAGAAATTTGCTTGGATAATTGGGGTGGTTTTATCGGGTACGATATTTGTTTTTTTTATTATTGTAAATGCTTTTAGCCCTATTACAGGTATTATTTGTCTTATCTGTTTAATTTTTCTTTTTTTTGAATCTGCCTTTGGAATTTGTTTAGGTTGTGCAGTGTACAAATTATTTAATAAAGGAAAAGTGCAATACTGCCAGGGGAAGTGTGTGAAAAAAATGCAAAACAAGAGATTCAAAAAACATCTGCCACTCAGTTATTCTATTGTGTTACTTTTCATTGTATATATTATTGCAACAGTTACTTTATTTAATGAAAAGTTTAAAGAAAAGCCTTACAATTTGTTTGGCATTTTTGGTAATGAACAATCAAAATAGAGCTTTTACAATAGAGTTTTTCTTAAATTGCGAAGCATCTTCTTTTTAAATTATTAAACCTTCTTTTATGAAAGAAACAATCATAAATAACATTCATAATTCAAAACAACTCGAAAAGTTGTATCGAGAAAATAAAACAAGTTTTAAAAGAGCCTTTAATGAAGTTTATGAAGAAATTAAAGAAAGTTCAGTAGCAAAAACTTGGAACGAACGGTTGAACTTTGAAGATGAAAATATTTCTTGGGGCACCAATAAAGAATTGTTTTTTGTACTTGCTCTTTCATTAATTGCAGGTTTAGTAGCAAAAATTCCACAGTTTGCATTGCTAAATGAAGAACTATTTTATCAAAGAAATATCGGCTTTATAGTGTTTCCTTTTTTATGTGCATATGTTGCTTTTAAACAAAATATTTCTACTAAAAAACTTTCAATAATTGCTGTATCCATATTGATTGCAGTGTTGTACATTAATTTTTTACCAAACAATAGTAAAAGCAATACACTAATGTTAGCTTGTATTCATTTACCCTTATTTCTTTGGGCTGTATTGGGTTTTACTTTTATTGGAGATGATTATAAGAATAATAATAAGAGAATTGACTTTTTAAGATATAATGGAGATGTTGTTGTGCTTACAACTATCATAATAATCGCAGGTGCTTTATTAACAGGAATTACCTTAGGTTTATTTTCATTAATTGATGTAAAAATTGAAGAGTTTTATTTTAAATACATTGTAATTTTCGGACTTGCAGCTGCACCAATCATTGGTACTTATTTGGTACAAACCAATCCACACCTAGTAAATAAAGTTTCGCCTGTAATAGCAAAAGTATTTACACCATTAGTTTTGGTAACACTAATAGCTTATTTATTTGCTGTTATAGCAAAAGGCAAGAATCCATATAACGACAGAAATTTTCTTTTAATTTTCAATATGCTTTTAATTGGTGTAATGGCTATTATACTTTTCTCTATCACTGAAACTTCAAAAAATTCGGAAAGCAAATTTGCAGTAACAATATTATTTATTCTATCCTTTGTAACAATTATTGTTAATGCCATAGCAATATCTGCCATTTTATTTCGCATTTCAACATGGGGTATCACACCAAACCGAATAGCCATTTTAGGGGGTAATATTTTAATCTTTATCAACCTATCTATGGTAACTTTTAATCTTTTTAAAACCATAAAAAGTGGTAAAGAAATTGAACAGGTTGAAAAAAGCATTGCTACATTTTTACCATTGTATTGCATTTGGACAATGATTATAACATTTATATTTCCACTCTTATTTAATTTTAAATAATTGTTTAGAAATTAAATACTTAAAAAATAATTTATTTTTTTATGACTAATATTTATTGTTTTTCAATAAATATTTATTTATATTTGCGTTATAATTCAAAAAATAATAATTATGACAAAAACAAATAACTTCGTTTTTAAATTTCTAACCATCGTAGCATGGGTCATCTTTGTTGGTTTATGCATTGAAGCCGGAGGCTTGATAGTAAATTTTATTTTCAGTGTTTATAAACCTGAATTTGTTCAAAATCTTTATCAAAAATTAGATTTAAGCAAAATGTATCAACGCAGTAAATGGGCTTTTATTGGTATGTATACTTTTATACTGACCATCTCCATTTTGAAAGCAGTTTTATTTTATGCAGTAATCAAATTAGTAACAAAAATTAATTTATCAAAACCATTCAACAAATTTGTTTCGAATCAGATATCACAAATTAGTTTTTACACGCTTTCAATAGGTTTATTAAGTTTCATAGCTCGACAAACAGCAAAAAATTTGCTACATCGTGGATACGAAATCGATAGTCTCAACCAATTTTGGGCAGACAGTCAAGCATTTATTTTGATGGCAGCTATAATCTATGTTATTGCTGCTATTTTTTCAAAAGGAGTTGAAATTCAAAACGAAAACGAATTAACTGTTTAATTATGCCAATAATTGTAAACTTAGATGTTATGATGGCTAAACGAAAAATTTCATTAAATGATTTATCAGAAAAAGTTGGTTTAACCTTATCTAATTTATCTATTTTAAAAACTGGTAAAGCAAAAGCCATTCGTTTTAGTACGCTTGAAGCAATTTGCAAAGCTTTAGATTGCCAACCTTCAGATATTCTTGAATATGTTGAGCAGTAATAGTTATTTATAAACTTTTTTAATTGTTCAATTAATATTAAGTAATTTAGCTATTAGTAATTGAAAAACACAAATGAAAAAAGTATTAAAATATGTAGTAATAATTTTTACTGTTTTAATTTTTGTACAATGCAATAAAAAACAAACTGCGAAAGGTTGTAATGTTTGTGATATTCAAAA
Organism: Chitinophagaceae bacterium; assembly: GCA_031364085.1. Classification (GTDB taxonomy): domain Bacteria; phylum Bacteroidota; class Bacteroidia; order Chitinophagales; family Chitinophagaceae; genus CAIVPM01. The sequence continues at coordinate 2,811 of JANLVQ010000139.1, read as the reverse complement.
AATACATGCATTAAATGCTACTAAAGTTACTATAACAACTGGTATTTGGGGTACAGTATCTTCAATGGAAGGAAATTGTATGCCACCAATTGGTTCAACTTGTAAGAATTGTGCTGTTCAAAGAACAATTAAAATATACCAGTACACCACATTAAGCAATGCAACTCCATCTGCTAATTCGAGTATTTTTTATGATAGTTTTAATACTGCATTAATAGCACAAGTTAATGCCGATTCAGAAGGCTTTTTTCAGGTAAATCTTCCTGTAGGTAACTATACAATTGCCATAGTTGAAAATGGAAAATTATATGCAAATGGATTTGATGGTAATGGCGGAATTTCACCTTTCTCTTATAGCAATGGAATTCAGAAAATAAACTTAACTATGACTTATAAAGCTGTGTTCTAATTATGCTTTGAATTTTGCGTATAGTTATTATGGTACTTAAATAAAAGAGAATTAACTACAAAAAAATAAATAATTAAGAATGTTTAATATTCGTTTATGCATCTTTCTATTGTTACTATTTAACCTCTCATGTTCTCAACAAGCTTCTAATTCTACCAACCTAACAAATTATTTTACCTACGAAGATTCGATTGAATCGGCAGGAGTAAAAATGATTCCTATAAAAACAGCAATTGGTGATTTTAAAGTGTGGACAAAACGCTTTGGCAACAATCCGAAAATTAAAATTCTATTGTTACATGGTGGACCTGCAATGACACATGAATACATGGAATGTTTTGAAACATTTTTTCAAAGAGAAGGGTTTGAGTTTTATGAGTACGATCAATTAGGTTCGCATTATAGTGATCAACCAAAAGACAGTAGCTTATGGACAACTGAAAGATTTGTTGAAGAAGTTGAGCAGGTTAGAAATGCCATTAGTGCTGATAAAAATAATTTTTATGTTTTAGGAAATTCATGGGGTGGTATTCTTGCAATGGAATATGCTTTAAAATATCAGCAAAATTTAAAAGGGTTGATTGTTGCAAATATGGTTGCTAGTGCACCAGAATATGGCAAGTATGCAGATGAAGTTTTGGCAAAACAAATGAACACAAATGTGTTTGCTGAAATAAAAGCTATTGAAGCTAAAAAAGATTTTAATAACCCAAGGTATATGGAATTACTCATTCCTCATTTTTATAAAAAACATTTATGCAGATTAGATGAATGGCCAGATGCATTTAATAGAACCATGAAACATGTTAATGCAGAAATTTATACTATGATGCAAGGCCCAAGCGAATTTGGAGTAAGTGGAAGATTAGCCAATTGGGATATAAAAAATCGTTTACACGAAATTACGGTGCCTACATTAATGATTGGTGCAAAACACGATACCATGGATCCAAAAGCCATGGAAGCACAAAGTAAAGCTGTAAAAAAAGGCAGGTATTTATACTGCCCTAATGGTAGTCATTTAGCTATGTGGGATGATCAAAAAGTATTTATGAAGGGGGTTATCAGTTTTATCAAAGATGTAGATGAAGCCAAACACTTTTAAATATGGTTGCAGAAAGAAATAAATTCAAATATGGAAACTTATGGAAAAATATTACTAATTGCAATGCCCATTTTTTTGATTTTGGTATTATTCGAAAAATGGTTTGGTTGGAAAAAAGGTTTTGATACAGTTAGAAATATGGATATGATCAGTAGTTTAAGTAGTGGAATTACTAATGTTACTAAAGACGTTCTTGGATTAAGTATTGGTATTTTGAGTTATGGGTTCATGCTAAAACATCTTACATTATTCAATATTCAAAACACCATTACTGTTTATATACTTGCTTTTATAGCTATAGATTTTCAGGGATATTGGATACACCGTTGGAGCCATCATATAAATATTTTTTGGAATAGGCATATTATTCACCATAGCAGTGAAGAGTTTAATTTGGCTTGTGCACTCAGACAAAGTATTTCTTCTTTTTTCAATTTGTTTACTTTTTTATTATTACCAGCTGCAATTTTGGGCGTTCCACAGATAGTTATTGCAACACTTTTACCCATTCATTTATTTGCTCAATTTTGGTATCATACAAGGCATATTGATAAAATGGGTTTTTTAGAAAAAATTATTGTAACTCCTTCTCATCATAGAGTTCATCATGCTATTAATAAAGAATATCTAGATAAAAATTTAGGACAGATTTTTATTTTTTGGGATAAATTTTTTGGTACTTATCAAGAAGAAATAAAAGAAGTTGAACCTATTTATGGAATTACTAGACCAGTAAAAACATGGAATCCAATAAAAATTAATTTTCAACATTTTTGGTTATTAACACAAGATGCTTGGAGAACTAAAAACCTTTTAGACAAATGTAGAATTTGGTTTATGCCAACAGGTTGGCGACCACAAGATGTTGAAATAAAATATCCAGTTTCTAAAATTGATAACCCATTCAACTTCAAAAAATATAATCCAAAAGCATCAACAGCTTTACACATTTGGAGTTGGATTCAAATAGCAATTACACTACTTTTTGCAAGTTATTTATTTTACAATATTGCTGAAATTGGGAGTCCAAATATTTTTATTTATGGAGGTTTTCTTTTTTTAATGGTAAATGCTTACACGGAATTAATGGATAGAAATATTTATTCTATTTTATTTGAATTAATAAAAAATGGTTTTGGCTTTTATATTGTTATTCTACTAATGATTGGTTTAAAGCATCTATTCTATTCCCCAATATTAATTTTTATTTAATTGGCTATTTCATAATATCTACTTTCATTACAACTTGCTTTGTTATAAAGCATTTTAAAGAAGATAATTAAAGTGTTTAATAATT